>JAIVGV010000181.1 GCA_020201365.1 Acidobacteriota bacterium | reverse complement strand
CAGTGGAGCATTCTCGCGTTAAAAATCTCCGCGCCGGATTCGCGCGCGCGGGTCGCACGCGGCGCGCGCCGCGTCACTCGCCCGCGCGGCGGAAGCGGACGTTTCCGGCGATGCTGTTGAAGATCATCTCGGTGCCGCCCGCCCCGGCGCGCCCCTCGTAAGAGCTGTGCCCGATCTTGTTCACGGTCACGTCCGGCGTGTCGGCGAACACCTCGCCCGTGATGCTGTTGACGGTGAAGTTGGCGTTCGCGCCCGCGGGCAGTCCGATCTCGATGTTGCCCGCGATGCTGTTCATGTGCACGCCGCCCCCGCCGAGCCGCGAGAGGTTGACGACGACGTTTCCGGCGATGCTCGAGAAGGTCGCCTCGCCCGAAGCCTGCGCGACCGTCGCGCGCCCGGCGACGCTCGTCAGGCTCACCGCGCCGTCGAGCGCGCCGACGTTGACGTTGCCCGCGACCGAGTTGGCTTTGAAGTTTACGCGCCGCGGCAGGCGCATGGTGACGGTCTGTCGCACCTGCACGTTGCGGCACTGCTCGCGCCTGTCGCTGCCGTCAATCAGCAGCCGGTCGGCGCCCGACTCGATCTTGAACTTGCGGCACTCTAAATCTTCGCGCGTCCGCGCCGCGCGCACGATCTCGACTTCGGCTTGGCTCGACTCCGAGGTCTCGACCGTCACGCCGCCGCTCACCGAGTTGATCTCGACGCTCGCGCCCGGCGCGAGCGCGTAGGACTCGCGCGAGGAGTCGCGCTCCGTGAAATCGGCGTCGTCCGAGTCGTGCGACCTGTCGCGCGTGCGGCTCTGCGCGGCGGCGGCGCTCGCGCCTGCGAGCGACAAGGCTGCGAGGGCGAGCGCGGCGATCAGTAGTTTCCTTCTCGACATCTCGATAGTCCTCCGGCGATCAGATTCTTCGTGTAGAGAGACCCCGCGCCCGTCAGCGCCAAGACGACGCGACGACCGTGAACGTGCCCGTATTGTTTAAGTGCCTAGCCGAGCGGATCGCCGTCGCAGTCGAGGGACGGACGCGCGGCGGGGCAGTCGCCGTCCGAGTCGAAGCCGGAGTTCGGCGAAGCCGCGTCGGAGAGTTCGTCGTCGGACGGCGCGTCGTGTGACGCCTCGTTAGCTCGCGGCGCGGGCGGCGCGTCGGTCGCCTCGTCGAGCCCCGTAATTGTTTTGAAGGTGAACGCGGAGGCGAACGCGCGCGGATCGAACGACGCGGGCGCGGGCGACGCAAAACTCTTCTCCGTGCGCGCCCCGCCCTCGCGGGCGACGCGGACGAAGACCTTGCGCAGACCGAGCCTCTTCCACTCCGCCGCGACGCGCGCGCGATCCGCCTCCGAAATCTCGCGCGTGTGAGCCGCTTCGCTGAGCGCCCTGACCTCCGCGTGCGAGCCCAGCACGTTAGTCAGCTCCGCGATCTGCGGCGCCGCGCGCACGATCAGCTCCTCGCGCGTCCTCTCGTCAACCTTCGGCGAGCCGTGCCGCGCGGCGCCGAGGTTTAGGGCGAACTCGCCGAGGCGCGGCGCGGCTTCGCGCTGCGCGGCGGCGCGCGCGTGATCGGCGTTCGCGGCTCTCGCGTCGGCGCGGCGCGGCTGTGACAACTGCGACGACTGAGCCAACGCGCGGGCGCGCTCGAAGGGGCAGGGCGTGTGCGACTGCGCGAGTAAGACGGTCGGCTGCTGCGCGGGCGGCGCGTCCGCCGTCTCGCCCGACGCGGCTGAGACGAGGAGGTTTCCGAGGATGCTGTTGCGCGTCCACTCGCCGACCGAAGTCTTCAGACCGTCGAGTTGCTGGTAGGCTTCGCGCGTACCGGCGAGCGCCATCAGCGCGGCGAGGATTGCGATTCCTAGTTTGTGTCTCATCCCGCCCGTCCCCTTTGCGGAAGCTAAACCTTGGTCAGTTGCTACCTATTACTCTTAGAAAACATCCCAGTTCCGAAAAAGTTACATCGCGTTTTCGCGACTCGCTTCCGTCTCGCGCTTGCACAGATAGACGCGACCGCGCGCCGGAATGTTTCAGCTTTCTCGAATTTCAATTTCACACTCTTCTACGCGGAAAACGCGGCGTTTGCTGATCCCGGCGTGAAAAATTTTGCGGCGCGACGCGCGAAACCGGGTGCCGACTGCGTCTGTCGTCCGCGTGTGATCAACCATCACGCACACATCATCGGCAAGACGCGTGCCGCGCGCGGCGGTTTGTCGGTCGCGCGACGCGCGTGTATTTTATGTCCGCGCGCCGACGCCCTCGCAGCCGCGCGTTCGAGCGGTTCTCTCCGGCGAGTTTTCATCCCGAAGTTTTTTGCGCAGATGGACGATCAACTGAACCCCGCCGCGCGTCGCGCGCGCGCGAACGAGACGGACGCCGCACGCGACGGCGCGGCGGCGATGACCGACGCGCTCTACCACAGCACGTTTATGCGCGCGTGCCGACGCGAGAGCGTGCCCTACACGCCCGTGTGGCTGATGCGGCAGGCGGGGCGCTACATGAAGGAGTACCGCGACGTTCGCGCGAAGCACACGTTCCTGGAGATGTGCAAGCAGCCGGAGGTCGCCTCCGAGGTGACGGTTTACGCGGCGCACCGTCTCGGCGTTGACGCCGCGATCATCTTCGCGGACATCCTGCTGATCATCGAGCCGATGGGACTCGATCTCGAATTCGCCAAGGGCGAAGGTCCCGTCATACACAACCCCGTCCGCGCGTCGGCGGACGTTGACCGCGTGCGCGAGGTTGAGTCGTCCGAAGTCCTCGCCTCGCTCGGCTACGTGATGGACGCGATCCGCATCACGCGGCGCGAGCTGAAGCCCGATCTTCCCCTGATCGGCTTCTGCGGCGCGCCCTTCACGCTCGCCTCGTACATCTGCGAGGGAGGATCATCAAAAAATTACATTACGACGAAGCGGCTGATGTATAATGACGCGGGCGCGTGGCACGAGCTGCTGGCTCGCATCTCACGCGCACTCGCCCTCTACCTCAACGCACAGATTGACGCGGGCGCGCAGGCCGTCCAGATTTTCGACTCGTGGGTCGGCTGCCTCTCGCCGGACGACTACCGCGAGTACGTGCTCCCGCACACCCGCTCGGTCATTGAAAACGTCAAACCGGGCGTGCCCGTCATACACTTCGGCACGGGCACGGCGACGCTGCTCGAACTCATCCGCGAGGCGGGCGGCGACGTTCTCGGCTTCGACTGGCGCGTCTCGTTAGACGAAGCCTGGGAGCGGGTCGGGCGCGACACGGCGGTGATGGGCAACCTCGATCCCGTCGCGCTGTTGGCGAACGTCGGGCACGTCCGCGCGGAAGCCAAAAGGATTCTCGACCAAGCGCAGGGTCGGGACGGCCACATCTTCAACCTCGGTCACGGCATACTCCCAGAGACGCCCGTCGGGACGGTCATCTCCCTCGTCGAAGCCGTCCACGAGCTGAGCCAAAGGTAAGGCACCAAACTTAGAAAGAGAGATTCCCCTAATGCAGAGAGCTACCCCCCTGCGGCTCGCCCTGTCCGCCTGTGTTCTGTTCTCCCTC
>JAIVGV010000021.1 GCA_020201365.1 Acidobacteriota bacterium | reverse complement strand
GAGTGGGGCGCGCGCAAGACATACGGGTGGCTCCTGCTGAAGTTGTTCGGGCTGTTCCTCACGGGTCTCGCCATCTCGCAGGGCGCGCCCTTCTGGTTCGACCTGCTCAACAAGTTCATGGTCATCCGCTCGACCGTCAAGCCGAAGGAGAAGAGCCCGGACGAGGCGTCGAAGGACAAGACCACGCCCAACCCCAAGCGCGACACGCACGGCACGGAAGGCAACGATAAGACTTAAACGGCGCGGGACGCGGCGCTTCGGAAACGCCGCGCGCTAACCGTCGTCTCCTTCAAGCAGCAACGCGCGCGAGCCGCCGCGGGTAGTGATTTGACTACCCGCGGCGGCTCGCGCCTTTTCCAGAACCTCGCCCGCCGCCCGCCCGCCTCTCCGGCATTTGTGACTTTCGCGCCGAGCGGCTAAACTTCTCGTTTCGGTTAGCGCCAAATTTCCCCTTCGAGAACGATGACGACGAACAAGACGACCGAATTCGAGAATTTCATACGCGGTCAGGACGAAGCCGCCTGGTCGCGCGCCCTCGACGCGCTGCTCCCGTCAATCCACGAAGTCGATCGCAACGCCACGCGCATCTGGTTCGCCTTCTTCCCGCTCGCGCTCGCGCGCGCGCTCGAACAGGCGGACGACCCGGACGAACTCGCGCGCAAGCTCCTGCTCCAAGGCGACTACCGCCTCGACGCTCAGATCGACGCCTCGCACCGCTTCCTCTACGGACACCGCTACTGGCGCGAGACGAAAGCCGCCGTGCTCGCGCGCGCCGCGGCGTTCGCGTTCGGCGCCGACGCCTCGCTCGCGGACGAAGTGCGCGCCGTCGCGCGCCCCGCCGCCGAACGCGCGCGCGCGGACGAGTCGCTCCTCGTCGGCATCAGCGCGGTCGCGTTGATGACGCTCGCGCAGGTCGGGCAGGAGAAGTTCGCGGCGACGCCGGGCGAGGCGAAGCTCGGCGGCAGGCTCGCGCGCCAGTCGCCCGCAGGGATTCTGCGCGAGCGCGAGCGCGACGACTCGCAGGGGCTGCTCGGCTTCCTGCGCACGACCGACAGGCGTTGGACTGTCGTCTGGGACGAGAACCGCGACGGCGCGCGCTTCAAGATGGTTGACCGTCAAGAGGTCGCGTCCGCCGCCGCGTCGGACAAGCGCGACTACTCGCAGACCGATCCGCGCTGCACGGCGGGCGAGGGACCGATCCCCGTGCAGTGCCGCTCGGCTTCGTGCGGCACGTGCTGGGTCGGCGTCGTCGCGGGAGCCGAGAAGCTCTCGCCCGTCGAGGAGCGCGAGCGCAAGCTGATGCCGCAGCTCGGCTACCTGGACACGGACGATCCGCGCCCGCTCATACGCCTCTCGTGTCAGGCGCGCGGCGCGGGCGCTGTGACCGTCGCCGTCCCGCCTTGGAACGGCGTCTTCGGCAAGTACCTGCGGCGCGCGCGGCGGCAGGGCGGCGCGACCGCGAACGCGCAAGCCGCGGGAGACTGAGCGCGCGCCGGTTGATCCGACTTTGAAGTGTGCCCGGAACCGGAGATGAACTCGCAGCCGAACGGATCGCAGGCGCCCGCGCAGCAGCCGCCGCACCTCGCGCTCGACGCGGAGCGGCGCATCGAGCCCGCGTCGCTCGGCGACATCATCCAGTGGTTTCTGGATCGCGATCCGCGCGTGGGCGTCGTGCGCCACACGCGCGTCGAGGAGGTCTTCCAGTGGAAGCAGCGCGCGGCGCGCGAGGCGGGCGAGGAGGTCTTCGAGTTCGCGCGCGCCGAGGATCGCTTCGCCGTCGGCGTCATGCAGGCGCTCATGCGCAACCAGTCCGAGGGCGAGCTGCACGACTGGATCGGTCAGCTCTTAAACGCCCTCGACGACGCCACGCGCACCAACGAAGAGATCGCGCGCGCCTACCGGCTCGCAGATGGCGACTCTTCGCGCGTCGCGGAGAGCGAGAAGATTCCGACGGCGAGCGGGCGCGAAGTTTACCTGACCTGCTGCTGGCTCGAAGCGCTCTGCACCGCCGAAGTGCGCGTGCTCGGCTGGCTCTACCAGGAGCTTTACGGCAGACCGTTTCATCCAGATAATTTCACGCGGGCTTAATCACACAGGGGTAATCATTCCGATGCCAGAGACACCGAACTACACGAACACCTCGCAGACCGTCGTCATGGACGCCGACACCTTCGACTTCGAGACCGTCGAGCACGAGAACGGTCGCGCGACGGTCGTCCGCTTCCGCATCGTCAACCCCGACATCCGCGCCGGCGACGTGCTGCTGGTGCTCTCCGGCTCCGAGATACACTTCCACGGCATGATCGGCGTCGTCAGCGAAGACGGCACGGCGGTCGCGACCGACCGGCGCGGCTCGCTGCTGCCCGCGACGGTTCAATAAAAAGATGAAGGCGCGGCTGATGGCGAGTTAGCCGCGCCTTCGTCTCTCAGCCTTCCCACTACTAATCAAAGCATCCACACTCTCCGCGTCTCGTAATCCTCCAAGTGCCCCGTCGGGTTCGCGCGCCGGAACTCCTTGTAGCGCGCGAGCAGCCGCCCGTATCTCCGGTCGGATGATTTGATCTCGCGGTGCGGAATCTCTTGCAGGTAGCGCTCGACCTTCCAGACGTTGCGGGGTGAGAACCGCCAGTCGTAGTCGCCGAGCTCGCGCAGGTCGCCGAGCCCGTAGCCGGTGATGCGCCCGGTGCTGTCAACGTAAGTGTCGAAGTAGCTCCACGCGAGATCGCGCAAACGGCGGAAGACGGGCTTGCGACCGTGCAGTCCGAGATCGCGCGAGCGCGCGACCGAGCCCCACAAGCCGCGCCGCTTGAAGACGAAGACGACGTGATCGAGCTTGTCCTGTGATTCGAGGCTCATCAGCAGCGGAGGATACCCGTGCTGTTCGAGGATGACGACCGCCGCGAGCGCCGCTTCCAGGCAGTGCGCCTTACCCCGCCGCACCACCTCGCGGAACGAGCGCAGCGTCGCGCCGCACTCCTCCCGGTTGTAGCGCATCGCCGAGAGGTAGCGCTGCACCCGCTCCGGCGTGCGGTGCGACTCGACGATCTCCCACTCGCGCGGCGTGAACGCGCTCTCGTCAGGCTTCGTGCTCATCGTCAAGAGCAAGTATGAAGTAGGAAGGCGGAAGGATGAAAGCAGGGCTGGCGGACTATCGGCTCTACTTTCATCCTTCCGCCTTCCTACTTCCGCCCTGCTTTTCGCTCCTTGCTTCGCGGTCGCGGAAGATGGTATGAAGTTTGTTCATCCGACCAGAGAGCTGTCGTTTCCCCGAAGGCGTCGCGCGCTACGGCGCGGGCGTGCTCGCAATCACAACTAGCGGCGACCAGAACCGAGTTAGCATCGCGAGTCCAGACGAGCAGGAGGGGGGTTTATTCATGAGCGAGAGACAGGCGGCGGCGGGCGCGCGTCAGCTACTGCCCGCGGAGCAGGAGACCGAGTCGGCTGCGGAGCGACTGGCGACGCAGATCGCGGACGCGCGCTCGATGGTCTTGAGGCGCACGAGCGACGACACGGAACTCGAAGCCTGCGCCGACCGCATCGACCGCGCCGCCCGCGACCTCTCCGTCGCGCTGCGCGAACTCGCCGCGCGCCGCCGCAGCGAGGCGGACGAAGATTAAACGATGAAGTAGGAACGGTGAACGATGGAGTGGGAACCGATTGCCTTCCGTTCATCGTTCCGCGTTCATACTTCATACTTTGATTCGAGGAGAACGTTATGGCGGCATCAGTCTTATCTAAGGAGAGCGCGGGGCGGGATCGCGGTCGGCGCAGGAGCGACGTGGGTCTCGACGTTTACGGCATCACGCAGGCGTCGAGCGTCTATTGGAACCTGACCGCGCCGGAACTCTACGAGGAGTCGATCAGGCGCGGCGAGGGCGTCATCTCGGCGCACGGCGCTTTTCTCGTTGACACCGGCGAGCACACCGGCCGGGCCGCCAAGGACAAAGCCATCGTCCGCGAGCCTTCGAGCGAGGATAAGGTTTTCTGGGGCGACGTTAATAAGGACTTCCCCGCCGAGAAGTTCAACGCGATCAAGGATCGCATGATGGCTTACACCGCCGGGCGCGATCTCTTCGTCCAAGACACCTTCGCCGGAGCCGACCCGCGCTACCGCCTGCCCGTCCGCATCGTCACGGAGCTCGCCTGGCACTCGCTCTTCGCGCGCACGATGTTCATCAACCCGCCGGAGTCCGCGCGCGAGAACCACAAGCCCGAGTTCACGATCATCAACATCCCGAGCTTCACCGCCGTCCCCGAGCGTGACGGCACGCGCTCGCCCACCTTCATCCTCGTTGACTTCGGCCAGCGCCTCGTCTTGATCGGCGGCACGTCCTACGCGGGCGAGACGAAGAAGAGCGTCTTCGGGATTTTGAACTACCTGCTCCCGCAGCGCGGCGTGCTCTCGATGCACTGCTCGGCGAACGTCGGGCACGAGGGCGACGTGGCGATCTTCTTCGGTCTGTCGGGGACGGGCAAGACGACCCTGAGCGCCGACCCGGAGCGCAAGCTCATCGGCGACGACGAGCACGGCTGGTCGGACGACGGAGTGTTCAACTTCGAGGGCGGCTGCTACGCCAAAGTGATCAAGCTCTCGCCCGAAGCCGAGCCCGACATCTACCGCACCACGCGCATGTTCGGAACCGTCATGGAGAACGTCGTCTTCGACGCGACGACGCGCGTCCCAGACCTCGACGACGCCACGAAGACCGAGAACACGCGCGCGGCGTACCCGTTAACTTCCATCCCGAACATCATGCCCGAAGGCTACGCGGGTCACCCGTCGAACATCATCATGCTCACGGCGGACGCCTTCGGCGTGCTCCCGCCCGTCGCGCGCCTTTCGCCCGAGCAGGCGATGTACCACTTCCTCTCCGGGTACACCGCGAAGGTCGCGGGCACGGAGCGCGGCGTCACCGAGCCGACCGCGACGTTCTCGACCTGCTTCGGCGCGCCCTTCATGGTCTTGCACCCCGGCGTCTACGCCGACCTGCTGGGGAAGAAGATGCAGGAGCACAGAGCCGCGTGCTGGCTCGTCAACACCGGCTGGTCTGGCGGCGCATACGGCGAGGGCAAGCGCATGTCCATCAAGCACACGCGCGCCATGATCCGCGCCATCCTGAACGGCTCGCTCGCCCGAGTCGAGACGCGACCCGATCCGGTCTTCGGCGTGGGCGTCCCCGTCTCCTGCCCCGGCGTGCCCGCCGAAGTCTTGCAGCCCCGCAACACTTGGAGCGACAAAGGCGCCTACGATCAAAAGGCGCAACACCTCGCCCGACTCTTCAACGACAACTTCAAGAAGTACGAGGCGGGCGTCTCCGACGAAGTCCGCGCCGCCGCGCCGAAGGCTGAGTAGGGGCGGTCTTCAACACGAAGCAGGGAGGGCGGCGCACGCAGCCGCCCTTTTTAATTTCGCGCAGTCCCTTCATCCGACCGCGACCGCGCACAGTTTCCGCTTGACCGCGGGGCACGAGTCCGCGAACAATGTGCGGCAACGAAGGTCGCACACGCCGCGCGCTTCTTTTCATCGCGGCCGGCGCGCAAACGTGCACACGCTCGGTTCGAGATCGAATGGCGAAGAGACAGGGAGTGACGGAGCGTTCCGCAGCGGCGCCGCGCGACGCAGAGCGCAACGCGCCGAGCGAGGACGCGCGCGCCGGCGCGCGGTCGCAGCCGGAGAGCGCGAAGACGCTCGGCACGGTCGTGGAGACCGTGCGCCGCGTCGTGCGCTCCGACACGGCGAGCGTCGTCGCCTTCTCGCTCGCCGAGAGGACGATCACCTGGAAGGCTCTGAGCGGTTTTTGCGCGCCCGCGGCTGAGACTGGCGGCGAGATCGTGATGCCTCTGCGCGGCGTGGTGGCGGAGCACGTGGCGACGGCAGAGTCGCTGCTCGTGCTCGAAGGCGTCGGCGTGAGCGACGAGTACCCCGCGAGCGAGTTCCCCTTGCACAGCGCGGAGGGCGTGCGGACGATTGCGCTCGCCCCCCTGCGCGCGCGCGGCGAGACGGTCGGCGCGCTGCTCGTCGGCTTCCGCTCGGCGCGCAAGTTCACGGGCGAAGAGCGGCGCACGCTCGAAGGGCTCGCGGAGATGGCGGCGCTCGCGCTCGACAACGCGCGGCTCCTGGAGACCGTCGGCGCGGCGAAGCGCATCTGGGAGCAGACCTTCGACGCGATCCCCGACGGCGTGATCGTCCACGACGCCGAGATGACCGTGACGCGCGCCAACGCCGCCGCCGCCGAGATGCTCGGGCTCGACGCGCCCTCGCAGGCGGTCGGGCTCTCGTGCGCCGACGCCTTCGCGCGTCTCTTCGGCGAGCGCGCCGCCGCCTACCACATGACGATGCGCGCGGGCGCGGCGTCGTCCTTCGAAGTGCAGGCGGAGGACGGTCGCCGCCACCTCGTCGCCGTCGCGCCGCTCGAGGCGGTCGAGGGCGAGGGAGGGTGGAGCGTGATCACTTGGAGCGACGTGACACAGCTCTCCGAGATGCAGGAGCAGCTCGCGCGCTCGCGCCGCCTCGCGACCGTCGGGCAGTTGGCGGCGGGCGTCGGGCACGAGATCAACAACCCGCTCGCCGTGATCACGACCTGCGCCGAGGCGACGCTGCGCGACATACGCTCCGACGAGAAGGCGGCGGGCGCCGCGGTCGGGCGGAAATGGAACTTCTACCTCGAAGAGATCGTGCGGCAGGCACTGCGCTGTAAGTTGATCACGCGCGGGCTTCTCGATCTCGCGCGGCAGCGGCGCGCCCGCCGCGAGCCGTGCGACCTGAACGCCGTCGCCGCGCACCTCGTCCAGCTCTTCGAGCCGCGCACGTCGGCACGCGAAGGTGCGGGCGCGATCAGCTTCAACCTCGATCTCGATGAGGCGGTCGGCGAGATCGCGACCGACGAGGGGCTGGTGCGGCAGATACTCGACAACCTGCTGACGAACGCGGCTGACGCGCTCGGCTCGGACGGCGGCGCGATCACCGTCAGGACCGAGACGCGGGGCGAGCGCGTGTCGGTCGAGGTCTGCGACACGGGCGCCGGCATCGCGCCGGAGACGCTGGCGCGCGTCTTCGAGCCGTTCTTCACGACGAAAGAGGCGGGCAAGGGTTCGGGTCTCGGTCTCGCCGTGGCGACCACGCTCGCCGAGGCTCTGGGCGGCTCGCTCGCGGCGGAGTCGAAGCTCGGCGCGGGCAGTCGCTTCCGTCTGTGGCTGCCTCGTCGCGCTCCGGAAGGGATGAGGGATGAGGGATGAAGAAGATCGGCGTTCTCGTCGTTGACGACGATCCGTTGCTCAGAAAACTCGTCACCGAGCAACTGTCGCGCTCTGGCTTCGACGCCTCGTCCGCGGCGTCCGGCGAGGAGGCGTTAGCCTCGCTGCAGGCGACCGACTACGACGTGGTGCTCATGGACATACGCATGAACGGCATGTCGGGTCTCGACACGCTGCGCGGGATCAGGAAGCTCGAAGACGCGCCCGAAGTGATCATGCTCACCGCCGACACCTCGCTCGGCACGGGGCTCGAAGCCATGCGCCTCGGCGCCTACGACTACCTCACCAAGCCCTCGACGCTCGACGAGATGGAAGCCGTCATACGCAAGGCGGACGAGAAGCGTCGGCTCGTCCGGCAGAACGCGTCGCTGCGCGCGGCGGTGCGCCCCGCCCACACGGACGACGCGGCGGGCGCGCTCGTCTTCGGGAGCGAAGCGATGCGCGGGCTCGTGCAGATCGCGGAGCAGGCGGCGCGGCTCGATTCGACCGTCGTCGTCACGGGCGAGTCGGGCACGGGCAAGGACGTGCTCGCCAACTTCATCCACACGCGCAGCTCGCGCGGCGCGGAGGCGATGATCCGCGTCAACTGCGGCGCGCTGCCCGAGCAACTCTTCGAGTCGGAGTTCTTCGGGCACGAGAAGGGCGCGTTCACGGGCGCGACCGTCCTGAAGCGCGGCTTGATCGAAGCCGCCGACGGCTCGACGCTCTTCCTCGACGAGATCGGAGAGCTGCCTCAGCCGACGCAGGTCAAGCTCCTGCACTTCCTCGAAAGCGGGCGCTTCCGCCGCGTCGGCTCGACGCGCGACCGCTCGGCCGACGTGCGCGTCATCGCCGCCACGAACCGCCGCCTCGCCGAAGACGTGAAGCAGGGTCGCTTCCGCGCCGATCTGTTCTACCGCCTCAACGTCATCTCGCTCCACGTCCCGCCGCTGCGCGAGCGCCGCGAAGACGTCCCCGTGCTCGCCGAGCACTTCCTCGCCCTCTACCGCGAGCGCTTCAACCGACCCGCGCTCGCCCTGAGCGACGACGCGCTGCGAAGACTCCGCGAGTACGACTTCCCCGGCAACATCCGCGAGCTGCGCAACGCCTTGGAGCGCGCCGCCGCGCTCTCGACCTCCGACACGCTCGAAGCGGATCAACTGTCGGGCATCACGTCGCGCGGGTCGGCGGATCGCGGCGACGCGCAAACGCAGACGCGCGATTCGCAAGAGGCCGGCGCGCCGCCGCTCACGCTCGACGAGATCGAGCGTCAACACATCCTCCGCGTGCTCGAAGAGACGGGCGGCAACCGCGAGCGCGCCGCCGCCGTCCTCGGCATCTCCTCGCGCACGCTCTACCGGAAGCTGCGCGAGTACGGCGAGGGCGTGGACGTCAACGACGAACGATGAGACGGAAGCGAACTAAGCTTCATTCGTCCTTCGTCATCCGCCGATCTTCCGTCGCGCGCCTCTTCGGTTCTAATCCTTCGTCGCCCGCCGCTCGCCTTTCATCCTCCACCCCTCGCCCTTCATCCCTGTCCCGCCTGACAAGTTGGCAGCGCGGCTGACAAAACGTCAGTCTTCATTGTCACGGGTCGCTCCCCGCCCGTCGTGCGTGTTTCCGCGTTGTCCCTCCAACCTCATCCATTCGACCAGTTAAACGGATCGCGTGGCGCCCGCCCGCGCGCGGCACGGGGCTTGTTAATTGTCTCGCCCGACCGGGTGCATTTTGCGGTCGAACCCACAGGAGAAGTCGAGACACCAACCCGATGGCTCGCGTGATGATTTGCGACGACGACAAGGATACCGCCGAGGAGCTGGCGTGCGCGCTGCGCGCCGCCGGGCACGAGGCTGAGGTCTGCCGCCACACGATGGACATGCTGCGCGCGGCGGCGGAAGACCGCTTCGATCTGATCGCGCTCGGTCTCGACATGGCGGGCTTCGGCCGCGCCGGAGCCGTCGAAGCTTTGCGCGAGATCGCGCCGCGCGTCCCCATCATCGCGCTCCACTCGAAGCCCTCGGCGATCATGCGCGCCGCCGCCAGCGAACGTTTCGCGGCGGTGCTGCCGCGCCCCGTCGAGACGAAAAATTTTATGTACGCCGTCGCGTGCGCGCTCGCCGAAACCGAAGCGCCGCAGCCGCGGCGGCGGGCGGGCGGCACGGTCGTCGCCCCCGTCCTGAAACCTTCCGTCGGCTGACAAGCCCGGCGCGAAACCCGACCCTGACCACGCGGACACTCGCACACCACCGACCCCGCTCGAAAGCTGAAGGAGACAATGAAGATGAACAGACTCAAGACAAGAACGCGCGCCACAGTCGTCGCCTTGATCGCCCTCTCGGCGTTCGCGACCGCCGCGGCGTTCGCGCAGAAGCAGCTCGCCGCGCGTGCGACGGCGCGCCCCGAGGTCAAAGTGATCCTCACGGGCACGGTCGCGCGCGGCAGCGAGCAGATCGCGCTCGACAAGGCGGGCGCCGTCCACCCCGGCGAAGTGCTCGACTGGAAGATCGTCTCGTCGAACGACGGCGACGGCGCCGCGCGCGAGTACAAGACGGTCGCGCACGTCCCGGCGGGCACGTCGCTCGTCGCGGGCACGGCGTCCGCCGAGTACGGCGCGCAGGTGACCTACTCGATTGACGGCGGCAGGTCGTTCTCGCCGCAGCCCACGGTCGAGGAGAAGCAGGCGGACGGCACCGTCAAGCGCGTCCCCGCGCCCGCCTCGATGTACACCGAGGTGCGCTACGAGTGGGCGGAGCCCTTCGCCGCCGGTGCGAAGCTCGAAGCCTCCTACAAGGTGCGCGTCAAGTAGCCGCGCGAGTGTGAAGCGCGCCGCGTTGTCTCCGACAAGTGCCGCGAATGACCCGCCGAGGCTTCAGCCCACGCGAACTCCCCCAGAGAATTTTGAGGAATGATTAAGATGAACACACCGACCCTCCGACCAACACGCGCCCTGCGTCGCGCCGCGCTCGCCGTCTTGGCGACGCTGTGCGCCCTCGTCACGCCCGTGATGGCGCAGAGCACCTCCGGCGGCACCGTGATCTCCAACACGGCGACCGCCACCTACTCCGACGGGACGAACAGCTACAGCGCGACCTCGAACACCGTCACCGTTACGGTCGCCAACGTCTCCGGCTTGACCATCACGCCCGACGCCGCCACCAACTCGGCGGTCGTCCCCGGTCAGACGAACGTTGACTTCAGCTTCACCGTCACCAACACCGGCAACTTCTCCGACCAGGTGCGCTTCCTCGCCTCCGGCGCGAGCGTCACGCTGAACGACAACACGCTCGGCACGATCCAAGCCGCCGTCATAGACAACGGCGACAACGTGATCGGCGCGGGCGACACGGACATCTGGGGGAACGGCGCGGACGTGCTCAAGGCGCTCGCGCAGAACGCCAGCGCGACCGTCATCGTCCGCGTCAACGTTAGCGCCAGCGCGCCCGCCGGTCAGACCCTGACCGTCTATCTCGGCGACGCCGCGACGGGCGGACCCTCGTTCGACAACCAGGCGGCGGACACCTCGGCGCACGAAGTACGCACCGTCACCAACACCCCCACCTCCGTCAACGGCTTGCGCGAGGCGCGCGGCGACATCAGCGTCGCCGTCCAGAACGACGTGCAACTGCGCGCCGTGCTGAACCCCGTGCCGGGTCCCGTCGCGCTCGGCAGCAACATCACCTACACGATGTCACTCTGCAACGACGGCGTGCGCGCCGCCACGGGCATGTCGCTCGGCGGCAACTCCGGCGTCTATATCGTCGCCCCCGTCCCCGCCAACACGGTGCTCTCCGCCGCCAACACGTTCCCCGCCGGCACGCTCTACACGACCTCGGCTCTGACGACCGCGCCCGAGTCCGCCTCGTGGGTGACGAGCGCGCCCTCGCCGCTCTCCTCAACGACGCGCGTCGCCTTCAAGGTCGGCAACGCGCTCGCCGGAGGCGGCACGTGCAGCGGCAACTTCAACCTCATCGTCACCATCACGGCGACCGACGCGACGACGCCGATCTACGAGATCGTTGACTCGTTCGCCACGAACACCGTCAACGCGGTCGTCTCCGATCAGTCGGGCGACAACTCGACGAACACCGGCGACCGCAACGCGGACTTCGACGAGCCGACCGTCGGGCAGCCCGGCGTCCTCGGCAAGGGCTTCAAGATTCAGACGCTCTTGCAGCAGACGGGCGGCGTCCTCCTCGGACCCAGCGGCGCCCCCGCCGCGACGGGACCCGGCGGCGACAACAACCTCGACTTCACCAACCGCAGCTCGCGCCTCGGCATCAACCACGCGCCCGGCGGCACGACCGACGTGCAGGACACGGTCACCTTCACCAACACGGTGCAGAACACCGGCAACGCCGGCGACACGTTCACGCTCACCGCGCCGACCGTGCCCGCCGGCTTCACCGTCGAGATCAGCACGAACGGCGGCACGTCCTGGACGACCGTCTCCGGCGGCGGCTCGACCACGCTCGCCGTCTCGTTCGGCGCGTCGGCGAACTTCCTCGTGCGCGTCACGGTGCCCGTCGGTCAGACGGTGCTGACGGGATTCTCCACCACGATCCGCGCCACCTCCGGCATAGACAACACCAAGCGCAACGACACGATTGATCGCGTCTATACCGGCTTCGTCCGCCTCGACAAGTCGTTCACGATCTCGAACACGACCGGCGTCGGCGCCGCCACCGATCCGGTGCCGGGCGCGGACATCGTGTACACGATCACCTATACCAACATCATGACCGCCGCCAACGCGGGCGGCGGCGCGGGCAACTCCACGCTCGCCGCGTCCACCCTCGTCATCACCGAGGACGGCGCGTCGGGCGGCAACAACTGGGGCTTGGCGCTGCCGAACCGCTACACCGATCAGGTCGTCGGCTCAGCCTCCGACTCGAACGGCGGCTCGATCACCGGCGACACGGCGAACTCGACCGTGCTCACCGACACCATCGCGTCGCTGCCAGCCGGGACGAACGGCACGTTCACCTTCAAGCGCAGGATCAGGTAACCGATCCGCGCCGGAAGGCGACCGACCGCAAACGTGGGGGCGGCGCCGAAGATCGACGGCGCGGGCATTGCCCGCCCGCGCCGCGCGACCGACGCGCCGCCCGCACCTCTAAAACGAGCTCCCCACGCGCGACGCGCCCCGACCGCGACGCCGCGCCGACGAGGCAACCGAAATCCCCGATCCTTCCCCCTCATGTTGACAGCCGCCGCACACAGACTTGCCGCCGCGCTCGTCTTCGTCATGCTCACGCTGAGCCTGACGGCGACGGGCGCGTTCGCGCAGCTCGACGCGGCTGGCGACACGGTCATCTCCAACCGCGCCGAGGCGACCTACCTCGACGAAGACGGCAACGCCTTCGGCACGATCTCGCCCACCGTCACCGTCACCGTCCGCTCCGTCTCGGCGGTCGTCACCACGCCCGACGAGACCGAGCCTTCGGACGCCGTCGCGCCGGGCGAACGCGCCACGCGCCTCTTCCGCGTCTGCAACGGCGGCAACACCGCAGACCTCTACACCGTCACGCGCGCCGAAGCCTCCGCGCCCGCCTCAATCGTCAGCCTCAGCTTCGACAACGACAACTCCGGCACGCCCACCTCGGGCGACACGGCGATCGCGCTCGGCTCCACCCTCTCGCCGCGCCTCCAGCCGCACGAGTGCGTTAACGTGATCGCCGTCTTCGACACGAACGCCTCCGTCCCCGGCTCGCGCCTCTCGCTCTCGATCACCGCGCGCTCGAACGTCGCCACCACCGTCAACGGTCTCGTCTCCGACGACGGCACCATCGTCAACTCGGTCGGCGAC
>JAIVGV010000481.1 GCA_020201365.1 Acidobacteriota bacterium | reverse complement strand
CCTTTCTCGGTCTCGACGCGGTTGTACTGCATGAAGACGAGGTTCCAAATCTCCATCGTCGTGTCGCCCTCGCCGTTGACGAGATCGGCGCGGTTGAACGCGGGGTCTTCGGGGCGCTCGCCGAGGTAGTAGTTGATCTCGGAGTTGGGACCGCAGGGTCCGGTCTCCGCCATCTGCCAGAAGTTGTCCTTGCGACCGAAGCGTAAGACCCGCTCGGGGCGCGCGCCGACTTCGATCCACAACGCTGCGGCTTCTTCGTCCGCCGGAACTTCGTCGTCGCCGCCGAAGACGGTGAACCAGAGGCGTTCGGGGTCGAGCTCAAGTTTGTTGACGAGGAAGTCCCAGGCGTACTCGATGGCTTCGCGCTTGAAGTAGTCGCCGAAGGAGAAGTTGCCGAGCATCTCGAAGAAGGTCTGGTGGCGGGCGGTCTTGCCCACTTCGTCGAGGTCGTTGTGCTTACCGCCAGCGCGGATGCACTTCTGCGAGGAGCAGGCGCGCACGTAGTCGCGCCGCTCTAGCCCGAGGAAGACATCCTTAAATTGATTCATCCCTGCGTTGGTGAACAGCAGCGTCGGATCGTTCGCCGGGAGCAGCGGGCTCGAATGGACGCGCGTGTGCCCGCGCTCCTCGAAGTAGCGCAAGAAAGTTTCTCGAATCTCGTTGCCGGTCATCGTCATAATTCACAACCTGACATAGAGCAGTCTCGCCGACTCGTCAGAAACTCCAAGTCTAGCACGCGGCGCGCGGATGGACGAAACGGGCGGCGTTTCAGGCGGAGTTAGCTGTAGTCGGAAAATACATTCACCGCAGAGGCGCGGAGAACCGCAGAGGGGGCGCGGAGAAATCCTCCGCGTAAACTCTGCGGCTCGGCTCTGCGACTCTGCGGTGAGGTTTATGATCCAATCCACGACCGACGTATGCGTTGTTCAACTCGACGCCGCCGTCTCGTCGTCTTCGTCGAGGCTGTGCGACGAGAGGGCGCGCACCTTGTTGATGATGAGATCGTAGGAGAAGCCGCGACGCAACAGGTGATCGAAGAGGCTCTTGGTCGCAGCCCGCGTCGTGGGCCGCCCGCGCAGGCGGACGCGGCGGGCGATTGCTTCGTCAATCAGCTTCTCTTCGGGCGTCTCCTCGTAAACTTTTTCGAGCGCGCGCTCGGCGGTCTCCTTGTCCAACTTCTTCGTCTTGAGATCGCGCGCGAGCCGCTGGCGACCGACCGGCTTCTGCCGCACGCGCGACTGCGCGAACGAGACGGCGAACTGCTCGTCATTCAGGTAACCGTACTCGCTCAATTTTTTGATCGCGTACTCGACGGCTTCTTCCGTCGCCGACTCTTTCTCGGCGAGGCGCTCGCGCAGCTCCTCGACCGAGCGGGGCTTGGCGGCGAGGAGTTTCACGGCGCGCTGGAGCGTTCGCGCGCGCGACTTCTCCGCGTCAACGGCGCGTCGCGGCTTCGCCGCCGGCGGCTCTTGCAGTTGCCTGTCGTTGGGGTTCGCGCGCCGCTTGAATTTGGGTCGCTGCTTCCGTCTGCCGAACATTTATTTATTGATTCCCGCTTTCCCGTTTAAGATTAACGCGCGGCGGACGAAAAACAGAAACGGCGGACGGTAACTTTCGACGGTGCGCGTCGCGCGGGTTTACGGGAGACGCGCGGAGGCTTTCGGGGTGGACGGACTTCTCGTCATAGACAAGCCCGCGGGCTGGACTTCGCACGACGTGGTGGCGCGCGCGCGTCGGCTGCTTCGCGAGCGGCGCGTCGGTCACACGGGCACGCTCGACCCGTTCGCGACGGGCGTGCTCGTGCTGCTCGTCGGGCGGGCGACGAGGCTCGCGCAGTTCCTCGCGGGCGCGGAGAAGGAGTACGAGGCGGTGGTGCGGCTCGGCTACGCGACCGAGACGGGCGACCGAGACGGCTCGCGCCGCGGCGACGTGAGGGCGTGCGGCGACTGGGGCGCGGCGGAGATCGAAGCGGCGTTGAAGCCCCTGCGCGGTGAGATCGAGCAGGTGCCGCCGATGTACTCGGCGAAGAAAGTGCAGGGACAGAAACTTTACGAGCTGGCGCGGCGAGGCGTCGAAGTCGAGCGCGCGGCGGCGCGTGTGACGGTGCGCGTGCTCGAAGCCGTCGCGACGGATGATGAGAGCGGAGCTTTGGAAAATGGGGACGCGGGCGCGCGTGTTGATGACGGCGGGCGCGGGCGCGTCGGCGCGGGCGGGTTGCCGCGTCGCAATGAGGACGGGACGTGCGATCTCTCGATCCGCGTCGTCTGCTCGGCGGGGACTTACGTGCGGGCGCTTGCCGAGTCAATCGGAGGGAATTTAGGCGTCGGCGCGCACCTCGCGGCGCTGCGCCGGACGAGGGCGGGGGCGTGCTCGCTCGCGCGGGCGGTGAGTCTGGAAAGGCTGGGCGTGTTGGCGGAAGGCGGCGAGGTCGGCGAGGTCTTGGTCGGCATGAATGCGGCGCTCTCGGAGTTGCCGGCGGCGCATCTAACGGGCGACGAGGCGCGCAAGGTCGCGCACGGCGCGACCGTTAGCGTACCTCGCGAGTCCGCGTCGCGTTGGGCTGACGGCGAGCAGGTGAGGCTGTGCGACGCGTCGGAACAGTTGCTCGCGGTCGGCGTCTATGATCGGGCGCGGGGGGTCTTGCAGCCGCGCGTGACGCTGGCGGGCGGGGGAGGGGCGGAAAATAAGCGTTGATTTCCGACTCCGGTTCGTGTGTTATAATCCGACTCAGAGCAGGCGAGCGGGCGTCGCCTTTCCCCGTTAAAGTCACACCGCGAGCCGTCGCTTTCGAGGTTTGAAATTTCGAGACCCGTCCGGGAGTCTTACCCTGGAGACTCGACGGCATCAGTCGGACGCAAGACAAGGGAACGCGCGTGACGCGCCCTGACCGACGCATCGAGCACTGTCAACCCGGACGAAGAAAAGCGGCGGTTCGGTCACGTCGGTCGCTGGATGCTGACGCCACCGACCTGATCGCCGACGACAAAAAGAAGAATCCGGGCGTGAGCTTGCCCCACGCCGTCCACGCGCGCACGTCTCGACGAGAGGTTTAAGAGCGATGCACGAAGAGCAGGATGGCAACAAGCGTTTCGACATCAGCGAGCGGCTCGAACACCTGCGCCACGAACACGAAGCGCTGCGCTGGGAAGGCTCCTTCCGCGACTACTTCGAGCTGGTCACGCAGCAACCCCGCCTCGCGCAACTCTCCCACGCCCGCATCAACGACATGATCCACGCCGCCGGCGTGGAGAAGTTGAACGAGGGCACGCGCGACGAGACGCCCCGCTACAACTTCTTCGCCGCGGAGCTGTTCGGCATCGAGGAGCCGCTCGCGCGCATCGTCGAGTATTTCAAGTCGGCGGCGCAGCGCTTGGAAGTGCGCAAGCGCATCCTGCTCCTGATGGGTCCCGTCGGCGGCGGCAAGTCAACCATCGTGACGATGCTCAAGCGGGGCTTGGAAGAGTACACGCGCACGGAGGGCGGCGCGCTCTACGCGATCAGGGACTGCCCGATGCACGAGGAGCCGCTGCAC
>JAIVGV010000020.1 GCA_020201365.1 Acidobacteriota bacterium | reverse complement strand
GTACTGCGCCTGCAACTCGCCGATCTTGACGACCTGCGAGGAGACGTAGAGATCAACGTCGGCGTTGCGGATGAGGCGATCGTAACTGACGACCGGCACGCCCTGCTTGTGCGCCGCCTCGACGATGGCGGCGGCGGCGACGCCGTTGTGCGGCGCGACGATCAGCACGTCCACGCCCTGCGTGAGCATGTTCTCGGCTTGGTTGAGCTGCAGGCGGTCGTCGCCGTTCGCCACGTCGATCAAGACGTCCGCGCCGACCTCCTGCGCGTGCTTGCCGACGAGTTCTTTGTCGCGCTGCCAGCGCTCCTCCTTGAGCGTGTCCATCGAGAAGCCGATCTTCACGCGCTGGTTCGCGGGCTTCGTCTTGCGCGTGTAGCCGCCGGGCGCGTTCGAGTTGCCGCCGGGATTGCTCCCGCTGACGCAGGCGGAGACGAGAAGCGCCGCGGAGAGCGCGGCGGCGGCGGTCAGGGTTTTCGTTGCTCGCATCTGTTGAAGCTCCTTCGCGCTCTTCGCGCGGCGGGCGCGGGCGCGGGACGTGCGCCGTGTGCGCCCGCTTGTTAAGGAAAGCTCGCTCGCGGGGCAGGCGGAGCGCGGCGCTCGCGCTCGCGTCCGTCCCGTCGCCGTTCGAACTTTCCTTCGGTGCGCCGTAGCTTACCAAAGACGCGCCGAAAATTACCATTGAAATTTACAGTGCCGAGTGCTAACTTGCGCTCAAGCCAAAACCCCCAAGCGTCTCGACAGCTTGAAATCCGTTTCGCGGTGAAGACTGAGTCTCTCTTTCCGCGTCAGCCTGTCCGCCCGCGCCCGCGCCGCACGCGCGCGACGCCGCACGCGCAGGCGGGGCGCGCGCCAACACTTCTCCTCGGAGGTCTCGCCATGCGTCACACGCTCGACGCCGCCCGTCGCGCCGCCGCCTGTGGGCTGTTCTTAATCCTTTGCGCCGCCGCGGCCGACGCGCAGTTCCGCGCCGGGGTGCAGGGCACCGTCAAGGACGCTTCCGGCGCGGTCGTGCCCGGCGCGACCGTCACGCTCACGAGCAAGGAGACGAACAAGTCGCAGACGACCGCCGCGAGCGACGAGGGCTTCTACCGCTTCAGCCAGCTCGCGCCGGGGACGTACTCGCTCACCGCCGAGAAGTCCGGCTTCAAGAAGCAGGTCTTGGAGAGCGTCGTCGTCAACGCCGAGGAGGTGCAGGGCGTTGACCTCGTGCTCACGACGGGCGACATCACAGAGTCGGTCACGATCACGGAGACCGCCGTGCCGCAGCTCGACACGGAGAACGCCAACGTCTCGAAGGCGATCACGACGCGCGAGGTGCGCGAGCTGCCGCAGGTCGGTCGCGATCCTTACGAGCTGCTGCGGCTCGCGCCCGGCGTCTTCGGCAGCGGCGCGCGCGGCAGCAACGGGAACTCCGTCGGACTCCCGAACACGACGGGACCCGGCGGCTCGAACAGCTCGATCTTCCAGACCGAGAACCAGGTGCCGATCAGCGCCAACGGGCAGCGACTGTCGAACAACAACTTCCTCGTGGACGGCGTGAGCGT
Source organism: Acidobacteriota bacterium (assembly GCA_020201365.1). Taxonomy (GTDB): domain Bacteria; phylum Acidobacteriota; class Blastocatellia; order Pyrinomonadales; family Pyrinomonadaceae; genus JAIVGV01. The sequence continues at coordinate 11,505 of JAIVGV010000020.1, read as the reverse complement.
CAACAGCCTCGGCTTCGGCGGCGCGGCGGTCGTCACACCCAACCAGGAGTCCGTCAAAGAGGTGCGCGTCGCCTCCTCGACCTACTCGGCGGAGGACGGGCGCAACTCCGGCGCGCAGATCAAGGTCGTCTCGCAGAACGGGACGAACGACCTGCACGGCAGCGCGTTCCTCAAGTACGACTCGCCGAAGCTGAACGCCTTTAACAAGTACGGCGGGCCCGGCGCGAACCCTTCGTCGCCGAACGCGCCGCCCGTCCGCGTCAACAACTTCCAGCGGCAGTTCGGCGGCAGCCTCGGCGGGCCGCTCCCGCTGCCGAACTTCGGCGAGGGCAACGGCCCGATGTTCTACAGCGGCAGGAACCGCCTCTTCTTCTTCGTCTCCTACGAGGGCTTGCGCCAGAGCAACACCGACACGGTCAACGCCTGGGTCGAGACGGCGCAGTACCGTCAGCTCGTCCAGACCCTGCGCCCGAACGGCGTGACGGCGCGCGTCTTCGGCGCTTCCGGCATCCAGCCGCGTATCGTCTCGGTGCTCCCCGCCTCGTGCGCGCCGACCTTCAACGGTCGCCCGTGCCAAGCCGTCACGGGCGGTCTCGACATCGGCTCGCCCGCGGGCGCCCTCGGTCAGTACGTCAACGACGCGAACGCGGGCGGCGGGCTCGACGGCGTACCGGACGTCGAGTTCGCGCAGATCGCCCTGCCGAACAGCACGCGCGGCAACCAGTACAACACGCGCATAGACTACAACCGCGGCAACGACTCGTTCGCGCTCTCGACCTACTTCACGCGCCTCAACTCGCTCGGCAGCGACGCGGGCGCGCAAGGTCGCCCCATCGCCGACATCGCCTTCAAGCCGCTCAACTCGGCGGTGACGCTGACCTACAACCGCGTCCTCTCCGCGACGATGCTCAACGAGGCGCGCTTCAACCTGACGCGCTTCGCCGACAACCAACTGCGCGACACCTCGACGACCAACTTCGGCGTCCCGCGCGTCGAGGTCGAGGGGCTGCCCTTCGACCGCATCCGCTTCGGCGCGCGCCGCGAGGAGACCACGCCCGCGCTCTTCGCGCAGAACACCTACGAGTTCAGCGACACCTTCAACAAGGTTCGCGGCAATCAGGCTTGGAAGTTCGGCGGAGTCGTCCGACGCGAGCAGGACAACAACAGCCTCCTCGGCGGCGCGCGCCCCGACTACTCCTTCGTCGGTCTCTTCAACCTCGCCAACGACACGCCGGTCTTCGAAGCCATCAACGCCGACCCGAACACCGGGCGCCCGGCGGACGCGCAGCGCTACTTCCGCACCAACTACTACGCCGCCTTCGCGCAGAACGACTGGAAGCTGCGCCCCAACCTGACCTTGAACCTCGGCTTGCGCTACGAGTATTTCTCGCCGCTCACGGAGAAGCGCGGTCGCCTGAGCAACATCACCTTCGGCTCGCGGGGGCTCGCCAACTCGCGCGTCGGCGTCGTTGACCGACTCTTCAAGCCCGACCGCAACAACTTCGCGCCTCGCCTCGGCTTCGCCTACAGCCCCCACCGCGGGGGCTTCGGCGGTCTCCTCAAACAGGATCGCGTGGTCGTCCGCGGCGGCTTCGGCATCAACTACAACCGCATCCCCGACGTGCTCTTCTCGAACACGCGCGGCAACCCGCCCTTCTTCGCGCGCTACAACCTCTGCTGCGGCTTCCCCAGCTCGCCCTTCGCGGGCGGCCAGATTCTCTACGCTACGGGAACGAGCAACTCGATCCTGAGCTACCCCGCCAACCCCGCGCTCGCCCAAGGGATCGATCCCGCGACGGGCGCGCCGCGCGGCGGCTCGGTCGAAATCTGGGGCGCGCAGGAGGACACGCCGAACTCCTACGTCTACGCCTACTCGCTCGAAACCCAGATCGCTCTGCCCTTCCAGTTGACGGGCACGGTGGGCTATCAGGGAAGCGCCGGGCACAAGCTGATCCGGCTCGTCAACCAGAACTTCCTCTACCCGAACAACCCGGCGTTCTTCCAGGTCTTCATCCCGCAGCCCGACGTGAACTCGAACTACAACGCGCTCAACGCGGAGCTGACGCGACGCTTCAGCCGCGGCTTGCAGTTCACCGCCAACTACCGCTTCAGCAAGAGCATTGACCAGTTGTCCTACGAGGGTCCCGGCTTCGTCACCAACCAGACCTTCCCGCAGGACAACCACACGGAGCGCGGACCTTCCGACTACGACGTGAAGCACTACTTCGTCATGTCAACGCTCTACGATCTGCCCTTCTTCAACCGCGGCGCGGGGCTCGCGCGCAAGGCGCTCGGCGGCTGGACTGTGAGCAGCATCCTGACGGCGCACACGGGCTTTCCCTGGACGCCGAAGACCGGCAACTGCGTGAGCACGCCCGGCGGTTCCTCCCTCTGCCCCGCGCGCCCGACGGGCTACCTCGGCGGCGCGGGCACGTCGCAGTCGGACTCGGCTTTCATCACGGGCAGCAACTTCCCCGGCGGGGGCCTCCACTTCTTCACGACCGCCGGTCTGCCGAACGCGCGCCCCGGCATCGGGCGCAACTCGTTCCGCGGTCCCCACTACTTCAACATAGACATGAGCCTCGCCAAGGTGTTCGGCTTGCCCGACGCCCTGCACCTCGGCGAGGGCGCGAACTTCGAGGCGCGCGTCAACGCCTTCAACGTCTTCAACATGCTCAACCTCGCGCCCATCGGCTTCTTCGATCCGGGCGCGAACATCAACGATCCGAACTTCGGTCGCTCGCCGCGCGGACTCGCCGGTCGCGTCGTCGAGTTGCAGGGTCGCTTCAGGTTCTAAGCGTCCTACGGGACGTGAGGGCGCGCGACGGCTGCGGCGGCGCACACGACCGCGCGAGCCGCACGCGCCCTTCCCTTTTTTTCAGAAAGGCTCTCGCCCGCTATGCCGCCGACGACGCACCGCCCCGCGCGAGCCAGCCGCTTACTGCTCGCCGCGCTCCTCGCCTCCGCCTTCGTCTCGACCCCGGCGCAGACGCCGCGCGCGCGCGACGCGCGACGACCGTCCCGCCCCGTCTCGCGCCGAGACGAGATCGAGCGCCGGATCGATCAGCTCCTCGCGCGCATGACGCTCGAAGAGAAGCTCGGTCAGCTCCAACAGCTCGACGGCGAGGCGAACGGCAACTTCCGCCCCGAACACGTCGAGATGATCCGCCGGGGCCTGCTCGGCTCGACTTTAAACGTGCGCGGCGCACAGCGCACGAACGAGTTGCAGCGCGTCGCGATGAATGAGTCGCGCCTGAAGATTCCGCACCTCTTCGCCTTCGACGTGATCCACGGCTACCGCACGATCTTCCCCGTCCCGCTCGGGGAAGCCGCGAGCTTCGATCCCGGTGCAGCCGAGCGCGCCGCCGAGATCGCCGCGCGCGAGGCGACCGCCGCCGGCGTGCGCTGGACTTTCGCGCCGATGGTTGACGTCGCGCGCGACGCGCGCTGGGGTCGCATCACCGAGGGCGCGGGCGAAGACCCGTACCTCGGCTCGGCGTTCGCGCGCGCCCGAGTGCGCGGCTTCCAGGGCGCGGACTACGGCGCGCCCGACCGCGTCGTCGCCTGCGCCAAACACTTCGTCGCCTACGGCGCGGCGGAAGCCGGTCGCGACTACAACACCGTGGACATCTCAGAACGGACGCTGCGCGAAATCTACTTCCCGCCCTTCGAGGCGGCGGTCGAGGCGGGCGTCGGCAGCTTCATGAGCGCATTCAACGATCTCAACGGCGTGCCCGCCTCCGCCAACCGCTTCACGCTCTCCGACGTTCTGCGCGGCGAGTGGAAGTTCGACGGCGTGGTCGTGAGCGACTACACCTCGGTCGAAGAGCTGATCAAGCACGGCGTCGCCTCAGACGGTAAAGACGCCGCGCGCCTCGCGCTCGGCGCGGGCGTTGACGTGGAGATGGTCAGCCGCCTCTTCAACCAGCACGCGCGCGCCCTGCTCGCCGAACAAAAGATCACGCAGGCGCAGATCGACGAAGCCGTGCGCCGCGTGCTCCGCGTCAAGTTCCGCCTCGGACTCTTCGAGCGTCCCTACACGGACGAGTCGCTCGAAGCGAAAGTTTTGCTCAGCCCCGAACACCGCGCCGCCGCGCGCACGCTCGCCGCGCGCTCGTTCGTCCTTTTGAAGAACGACGGCGGCACGCTCCCGCTCTCGAAGAACGTCAAGTCTCTCGCCGTCGTCGGCGCGCTCGCGGACGATCAACTCGACATGATGGGCTCGTGGAACGGCGACGGTCGCGCAGAAGATGTCGTAACGCTCCTCTCCGCGCTCCGCCAGAAACTTCCCTCGACGCGGATCACGTTCGCGCGCGGCTGCGACGTGCGCTGCGACACGGACGCCGGATTCGCCGAAGCCGCGCGCGCGGCGCGCGACGCGGACGCGACCGTCGTCGTCCTCGGCGAGGACGCGGGCATGAGCGGCGAGGCTTCGTCGCGCGCCACGCTCGACCTGCCGGGTCGTCAGCTCGACCTGCTCAAAGCCGTGCACGCGACCGGCAAGCCCTACGTCGTCGTGCTGATGAACGGTCGCCCCTTGACGATCAACTGGGCGGCGGAGAACTCGCACGCGATCTTAGAGACTTGGTTCGCCGGGACGGAAGCGGGCGACGCGATTGCCGACGCGCTCTTCGGCGACGCGAACCCCGGCGGCAAGCTCCCCGTCACCTTCCCGCGCGCCGTCGGGCAGGAGCCGCTCTACTACAACCACATGAACACGGGTCGCCCGCCCGACGCGAACAACAAGTACACCTCCAAATACCTCGACGTGCTTTGGACGCCGCTCTACCCGTTCGGCTACGGCTTGAGCTACACGACCTTCAAACTCTCGAACCTCACCTTGAGCGCCGCGCGCGTCCCCGTGAACGGGCGACTGACCGCGAGCGTCGAGGTCGAGAACACCGGCGCGCGCGCGGGCGACGAGGTCGTGCAGCTCTACATTCACCGCGCGGCGGGGGCGAGCGTCACGCGCCCGGTCGCCGAGCTGAAGGGCTTCGAGCGCGTCACGCTCGCGCCCGGCGAGCGTCGGCGCGTCTCCTTCACGCTCACGCCCAAAGAGCTCGGTTACTACGACCGCGAGATGCGCTTCTCGGTCGAGCCGGGCACGTTCAGAGTCACGGTCGGCACCAGCTCCGTGGGCGGGCTCGAAGCGAGTTTCGATGTCGTCGCGAGGTGATCGCCTGCGCCGCGCCGTCTCATTCCCCTTCGTTCGCGCGGGCGCGCGCCTCTTCGCGTCGTTGCTCGCGCTCGTCGTCTTCGGCGCCAGTTCGCCCGCCGTCACGCCGCGTCGCGAAAGCAGGTCGGCGACGAGCGCGCGCGCGAAACTCTCCGCCGAAGATGACGCCTTCCTCGAAGACCTCTCGCGCCGCGCCTTCCGATACTTCTGGGAGCAAGCCGATCCGCGCACGGGTCTCGTCCTCGACCGCGCGCACACCGACGGCACGCCGTACCCGCCCGGCGATAACCATTATAACGTCGCTTCGAGCGCGGCGACGGGCTTCGGTCTGACGGCGCTCTGCGTCGCCGCCGCGCGCAAGTGGATCGAGTACGGCAGCGCACGCGAGCGCGTCCGCGCGACGCTGCGCTACTACGCCGACCGCGCGGATCAATTCCACGGCTGGTTCTACCACTGGACGGACGCCGCGACGGGCGAGCGGCGCTGGAACAGTGAAGTCTCCACGATCGACACGGCGCTGCTGCTCGCCGGAGTCCTCACGGCGCGCGCGGCGTTCCGCGCAGACCCGGAGATCGTGCGGCTCGCGACGCGCATCTACGACCGCGTTGATTTCGGTTGGATGCTCGACGCGCGCACGCTCCGCCTCTCGCACGGCTGGCGACCCGAAACCGGATTCCTCAAGTCGGAGTGGGACACCTACAGCGAGCACCTTATACTCGATCTGCTCGCCGTCGGCTCACCCACACACCCCGTCACGCCGCGCACCTGGCTCGCGTGGCGGCGCGAGCGCATCACCTACGCGGGCTACACCTACCTGACGGGCGGACCGCTCTTCATACACCAATACTCGCACGCGTGGGTTGACTTCCGCGGTCGCCGCGAGCGCTGGTATCCGTTCACCGACTACTTCGCCAACTCGGTCGCCGCGACGCGCGCGCACAAAGCCTTCTGCCTCGCGCTCGCGCCGGAGTTCCCCGGCTACGCGGAGAACGTCTGGGGCATCACGGCTTCGGACAGCGCGCGCGGCTACGTCGCCTGGGGAGGTCCGCCGCGTGATCCGGCGATTGACGGGACGGTCGTCCCCTGCGCCGCGGGCGGGTCTTTGATGTTCACGCCCGACATCTCGCTCCCGGCGCTCGGCGAGATGCGCGCGCGCTTCGGCGCGACGGTTTACGGACGCTACGGCTTCGCCGACGCCTTCAACCCGACGACGGGCTGGGTTGACGCGGACGTGATCGGCATCAACCTCGGCATCACGCTCCTCAGCGCCGAGAACCTGCGCGCGGGTAACGTCTGGCGCTGGTTCATGCGCAACAAAGAGATCGGGCGGGCGATGAATAAGGTTGGACTGGGGAAGGCGCGCCGGACTCGCGCGACGTGAGAGAGTGTGCAGAGAAAAGTTTCGAGCCCTACGCGGTCTTCGCTTTCCGACCGTAAAGCTCCGTCAGCCCGCGCAGCCGCTCGCGAATCTCCGTCGTTAGCGCGCCCGGCGCGAAGCGCCAAGACCAGTTCCCTTCGGTGCTCGCGGGCAGGTTCATGCGCGCGCGTCTGTCGAGTCCGAGCACGTCCTGCAAAGGGATGATCGCGGTGTCCGCCACGGACGCGAGGGCGGCGCGGATGAAGTCCCAGTTGATCTCCGCGCCGTCCGTGTCGAGGTAGTCGAGGCAGTAGCGGCGCTCGCGCTCGATCTGCCGGGCGTCGCGCGTCGAATCTTTGCCCGCGACGGAGTTGAACCAGCCGACGGTCGTGTCGTTGTCGTGCGTCCCCGTGTAAACCACGACGTTGCGGCGGTAGTTGTGCGGCAGGTCGCGGTTGGTCGCGTCGGAGCTGAAGGCGAACTGCAAGATACGCATTCCGGGGAAGCCGAAGCGGTCGCGCAGCTCCTCCACGTCGGGCGTGATGACGCCGAGGTCTTCGGCGATGATCGGGAGTTCTCCGAGTTCACGCTTGATCGCGGCGAACAACTCCGCGCCGGGCGACTCGACCCAGCGACCGTTCACCGCCGTTTGATCCCGCGCGGGAATCTCCCAGCTCGCGGCAAAACCCCGGAAGTGATCTATGCGCACCAAGTCCATCAGGTGGAGCGTGCCGCGTATGCGCCCGATCCACCAGGCGATCACTTCCTGCTTCTTCGTCTCCCAATCGTAAAGCGGGTTGCCCCACAGCTGACCCGTCGCGCTGAAATAGTCCGGCGGGACTCCGGCGACGACGCGGGGGCTTCCGTCTTCGTTGAGCTTGAAGAGGCGGCGGTTGACCCACACGTCCGCCGAGTCGTAAGCGACGAAGATCGGGATGTCGCCGACGATCTTAACGCCGCGCGCGTGGCAGTAGCTTTTCAGCGCAGCCCACTGGCGGAAGAAGAGGAACTGCGAGAACTCGTGCGCCGTCGTCCCCTCTCGCAGGCGCTCGCGCGCCGCGGCGAGCGCCGACTCTTCTCGCCTGACGAGCGCGGGCTCCCACGCGTTCCAGGACTTGCCGCCGTGCGACTCCTTGAGCGCGCGGAAGAGCGCGTAGTCGTCGAGCCACGACGCCTCCTCGTGCCGGAACGACTCGAACTCCGCGCGCAGCGCGACCGGCGCGGCGCGCTTGAAGTTCTCGAAGGCGCGCGCGAGCAGGCGGTTCTTGAAGTTGATCGCGTCGCCGAACTCGACTCGCGCGTCGTCGAAGCTCGGCGCGTCGGCGAGGTCAGATTTGTCGAGTAGATTTTCTTCGACGAGCGCGTCGGGCGAGACGAGCAGAGTGTTTCCGGCGAAGGCGGAGAAGCACTGGTAGGGCGAGTCGCCGTAGCCCGTAGGTCCTAAGGGGAGGACTTGCCAGAGCGTCTGCGCGGCGTCGGCGAGGAAGTCCGCGAAGGCGCGCGCCTCGGCGCCGAGATCGCCGACGCCGTAGCCGCCCGGCAGACTCGTCGGGTGCAGCAGGACGCCGCTCGCGCGTTGAAAGCCCACAGACGAAGACCTCGAAACTGTCGGGATTCGGCTGAGAGCTTAATGTCGGAGCGCGGGGACTGTCAAAAAATAAGGAAGCCGTGAGCTCTTGGCTGTTAGCTTTCAGCCCGAAGGCAAACGCTTTTTGCTAACGACTAAGAACTAACGGCTAACAGCTTACTTCCCCTTGAAACCGCGCACGTATTTCGCGAGCGCGGCGATCTCGTCGGCGGATAGTTTCTTGCCGAAGGCGGGCATCCCGCCGCGGCGACCCGCGGTGATGGCGCGGCGCAGTTGCGCGTCCGTCGGGCGCTCCTTGTCCCACCAGCGTTTGCTCGTGAAGTCGGTCGCGCCGTAGAGTTCGCCCTTCTCGGTCTTGGCGTCGCCGTCCTCGCCGTGGCAGCTCGCGCAGTGGCGGCTGTAGAGCGCCTGCGCGTCAGAGGCGCCGACGCCCGCGGTCGCCGCTCGCACGGCTCGCGACGCGCGCGCGGAAGCGACCGCGTAGCCGCCGCACGCGAGCGCGACGAGGAGGATCGCCGCCGCGAGTTTCGCCTTCGTCAAGGCGCTCGTCGTTCGATTCATCTTCGCTCCATTCATCGTCGTTTCGTTCATCTTCAGTCTCGTCTCGCCGCACGTCAGTTGCGGGCTCGCTTCCCTTCCACGCCGAGAGATGATCGCGGTGCGAAATTTTTAGAGCTTCGTGGCGCGCGAGTCAAACGCCGCGCCGGGTCGCCCGCGCGCGAAGGTTTGGAACGCGCGCGGGTGTTGGACGTTTGAGCTGCGGGAAAGTTTGCAATAATTTTCGCGGGGACGGCGCGCCGCGCGGGAAAAGTTCTCAACGCTTCGGCGCGCGGCGCGGTAGTGAGAGGTGGGGGCTTGAAGGCGAGACGGATGGCGACGGAGACGGCACACCTCTTCTTGACGGGCGCGTCGGAGCTTCCGCCCCGCGCGCGCGAAGCCGAGACGCGCGCCGAACGTCTCTCGTCGCTCGTCGCGAGGGCGCGCACAGGCGACTCCCAAGCCTTCGAGCTGCTGCTGCTGGCGACGGAGCAGCGCGTCGTCGCGGTCGCGTGGCGGCTGCTCGGCAACCGCGAGGACGCGCGCGACGCGGCGCAGGAAGTCTATCTGCGCGTCTTCAAGTACCTCGCGCGCTTCCGCGAGGGCGAGGACTTTCAGGCTTGGCTCTACCGCATCGCCGTCAACGTCTGCCGCGACGTCGCGCGCAAGCGACGCGCCGGACGCGAAGAGCAGATCGAAGATTGCGAGACGGACGCGCGGCACGCGGCTTTCGAGAACGCGCGCGAAGAAGACGCGGAGGCGCGCGCCCTGCGCGCACAGCGACTCGCGCTCGTGCGGCTCGCGCTCGCGACTTTGCCGGAGAAGGAGCGCGCGGCGCTCGTGCTGCGCGACTTGGAAGGTCTCTCGACCGAGGAGGTCGCGCGCGCGCTCGGCTCGCGCCCCGTCACGGTGCGCTCGCAGGTCGCATCGGCGCGCGCCAAGATCAAGGTTTACTGCGACAGATTGCTACAGCGCGGAGGTGCGGCGCGATGAAGTGGACGAAGAACGAAATGGAAGACACGCGCGCGCGAACGATCAAGTGTGAGCGCGCCGCCGCGCTGATGCCGCTTTACGCGGCTGGCGATCTCGCGGAGGCGCGGGCGGGCGAAGTCGCCTCGCACGTCGCGACGTGCGAGCCCTGCCGCGCGCTCGCCGAGGAGTTCGCCGACAGTCGGCGACTGCTCGCCGAGGCGCTGGCGACGCCGGAGTTCGGCGCGGAGTTCTACGCCGGGATCAGGGGCGACGTGCTGGCGCGCGTCCGCGCGGATCGAGAGCCAACGTCGCCGTCGGGCTTCGTCGCCTCTCTCTTCTTCGGGCGGCGACTCGTTTACGCCGCGTCGCTCGCCGCCGTCGCCTTCGCGTGCCTCGTCGCGTTCCAGCACTTCCGACACGGCGGGCGCGAGACACAGCCTGAGATCGCTGACGCCGCGCAAGGCGCACAACAAGCCGGGGGCGACGGAACTCCGACGACCCCACAGAAGCAGACGACGACGCAGCCGAAGCGTCGGCAGGAGAGCGCGGGCGGCGCAGAGATCGCGCCGTCGGGCGCGGCGGTCACGAGACGTCGGACTGCCGACGTGCGTGTCGCGGCATTCAATCGGAACGGCGCGACGAATCTTCACGGCACGACGGAACGACGTGACGCGCCGGTCGTCGCGCCTCGCGACGGGGGCGCGTTGATCGCGCAAGCCTTGTCGCCGCCGAAGAACGGCGCGGCGTCCGTCGTCGCGGGCGGCGGCTCGCAATCGTCCGGCGTGTCGGCGTCGCCGTCGGCGCGGGGCGCGTCGGCTGAGGGCGCGCTGTCGCGCATCGAGATTCAGACGGCAGACCCGACGATACGCATCATCTGGCTCACGCCGCTGAAGCAGGAAGAGCCCAAGCCTGATCGTGACAACCACGAGAACGGAGACAGAAAATAGGAGGCAATCATGTCGAGGATTAAACTGCGCGCGCTCGCGCTCCCCCTCTTCGTCGCGGTCTTCTCGGTCGCCGCCTTCGCGCAGAACGCGCAGCCGACGCCGAACCCCGCGGACAACTACGTCACCAACACGGGATTTAAGAACCGCGTCTTCGACGTGCACAACCGCACGCCGGAGGACCTGATCCCCGTGCTCAAACTCCTGACGAGCGGCTTCAAGGGCGCGCAGGTCTCGGCGAGCAACGAGTTTCACACCATCGTCGTGCGCGACTTCCCCGAAAACATCGCGGCGGTTGAGGACGCCCTGAAGCGCTTGGACGTGCCCGAAGCCGCGCGCCCGGACATCGAGCTGCGCATCCACGTCCTCATCGCGTCGAACGCGGAGACCGGGCTCACGCCGCTGCCCGCCGATCTGCGCGATGTGGTCGCGCAGTTGCAGTCCACGCTGGCCTTCAAGAACTACTCGCTGCTCACTTCGGTCGTGCAGCGCACGAAGGACAGCCGCGGCTACCACCCGGGCTTCCTGCAAGGCGACGGCATGGCGCAGATGACTTCGCCGACCGGCGAGAAGCAGGACTTCGGCTACCACTTCGATGCGAGCGCGCTCGAACTGACGCCGGGCGTCGGGGGCGCGGCGACGACCGTCCAGCTCGGCAACTTCACCTTCCGCATCGTCGGACCCGGCACGGACGCGCGCATCCACAGCGACGTGAGCATGCGCGAGGGCGAGCGCGTCGTCGTCGGCACGGCGGGGCTCAAAGACAAGGCGCTCGTGCTGGTGCTGACGGCGAAGATAGTGAAGTAGGGGATAGGGGTCGGGGCTGGGGGTTGGGGAAGACACAAACTCGCGGCGCGCTTCGGATTCATGTTCATCGAATCCGAAGCGCGCCGCGAAATTTTTCCTTTGCCTTTCCCTAACCCCCAGCCCC
>JAIVGV010000480.1 GCA_020201365.1 Acidobacteriota bacterium | reverse complement strand
CGGGTTGCCGAAGCGGGACTTGTACTCGGGCGAGGCGATGAAGGCGAAGACCATGTTGCGGAACTGCCCCGGGTGCGACGCGAGGAAGCCCGTCCACGTGTCGTAGCCGCTCGGGTCGGGGTCGCGGCGCAGGTAGCCGAAGTACTGCATCGAGACGAAGGCGGAGTTGAACTCCGCCCCGCCCACCTGATCCGAGTCGGCGATGGCGCGCACGACTTGGGCGCGCGTCAGCGTCGCCGCCGTCAGACGGTTGATGAGATCGGCGCGCGTGAGCGGAATCTTCGTCGAGCCGTCGGGGTTGAGCGGGTCGGGCGTTGTGATGGACTGCAAGCCGTAGCGACCCATCAGGGTGTTGACGAAGTCCGTGTTGTTGAGCACGTTGTACTGGCTCGTGAACTCCGCGCGCTGCACCCACGCGTCGGCGAACGCGGCTTTCTTGGCGAAGACCTCCGCGGAGGTTGCGCCTGTCACTGACGCGGAGTCGGCGGTAAACTCCGTGTAGTGCGGCAGGCGGGCAAACGTCAGCTTGTAGAAGCGGAAGACGTAGCCGCCCTTCAACTGAAACTCGGTCGAGAGGAAGAAGTTCGCCGAGACGTTGATGCGGTCGCACAAGGCTGACGGGTTCGTCACCGGATCGTAAGGGCTGACGTTCGAGTTGAACGGCTCGGCGCAGCCGTTGATCAAGCCCCGCCAGGAGTTGAAGCCGTCCGCGTCCGGCTCGCGCAAGAGGAAGTCGAGGTACTGCTGGCGCACGAAGAAGTCCGTGTTGAAGTACGGGTTCGGCGTCAAGGCGCCGTCGTTGTCGAGAATTTCGGCGGTGAACGTGCTAGGCGAGCCGACGACGGCGTTGTCGGACGGGTTCGTCAGGATGACGTGGAACGTCTCGGTCGGCTCGGCGTAGCCGTCGTCGACGAGTGGGATGACGACCGTCTTATTCGTCTCGCCCGGCGCGAACGTGACCGTCTGCACGGTCGTCACGTAGTCGCAGCGCGCGAAGGCGACGTTCGGCTTAGTCGTCGTGTCGTTGCAGGGGATGGGCGACGAGTCGTCGAGCGTGCGCACCTCCACACTCGCCGCGACCTGGGTGTTACCGTTGCGTGCCAGCAAGATCGACGCGCCCCTCAGGGCTTCGCCGTAGCTGCCGTTCGTCTGGGGGAAGAAGACGACGCCCTGCGCCACCGAGCGCGGCGTGAAGGTGACGGTGCCCGCGAACGACAGGCTGACGGGCTGCGACGCGCCGTTGCCGAACTCGTGCGTGTGCGAGTCCACGACGTAGGCGCTGGGGTCGCCCGCCGAGACGCCGACGACGGGGAAGACCTGCGGGTTGTCGCCGTAGCGGAAGATGATCGTGCCGTTCGACTGCAGCTCGACCTCGAAGTTGACGGGCGCGTGCGTGAGGAAGGTGACGCCCTGCCAGCGGAAGATGCGGCGGGTCGAGTCGGGCTGCACGACGAAGACGCCGCTGTCGGGTCTGAGCGTCGTGTCGATCATGAGATCGTCCCAGAGCGGGGCGATCATCGGCAGGCGCTGCAAGCCGGCGACCGAGCTGGGCACGTCGTCGGCGTCGCCGTTATCGCGCGTCTGCGGGTGTACGAAGAAGTCCGTGAAGTAGAGCGCGCCGTTGGTCGAGATGGTGAGGCTCGAGCCGCCGCCGGGGAACTGGAAGCCCTGCAAGCCGATGAAGTAGTTGGTGAGGTACTTGTCGTCGCCGTCGAGGGCGAGGCGCGTGCCGCCCGTCGAGAGCGGCTGCGGGGCGCTCTCGGTCACGACGTACGGGTCGCTCGCGATGCTGCGCGGGACGCTGACGGCGACCGAGGCGGTGCTGGAGTTGCCCTCGTCGTCGTAGGTGCGCAGCTCGACGGCGCCGAGCGTGGCGCGGAACGGCACGTCAACGGTCGCCGACTGCCGAGTGCCGGGCGCGGCGGGCAGAAGCAGCGAGGGAGTGTGCAGAGCGGTTCTCACGCCCGTCGCGGCGTCAACGAAGTCGAAGTCGTAGTCGGAGGCTTGACCGGAGTTGCCGTCGTCGCCCGGCGCGTTCCACTCCACCGTGACCGAGCGCCCCGACAGCGAGGCGACGTTGAGGTTGGCGGCGGGCGCGGGCGGCGTCGTGTCGTTCTCCAGCGCGGCGGCGACGGCGTTGGCGACGTTGAGCCTGCGCCCGGTCGTCGTCTTCCCCTGGAGGGCGGGCAGTACGTCGCCGGTGTAGGCGAGCGCGCCGCGCAACTGCGAGAGCGAGATGTTCGGGTTCGCCGCGCACAGCAGCGCCGCCGCGCCGGTGACGTGCGGCGTCGCCATCGAGGTGCCGCTGAAGAAGGAGTAGGTGTTGTTCGGCGTCGTGCTCAGGATGCCGGAGCCGGGCGCGCCGATGCTGACGAGGCGCGAGCTGAAGTTGGAGAAGGTGGTGAGCGAGTCGTTGCTGTCGGTCGCGGCGACGGCGATGACGTTCGGCGAGTCGTAGTCGGCGGGGAACTCCAGGAGGCGGAAGTTGTCGTCGCCGACGCCGTCGCCGCCGCCGTTGCCCGCCGCGGCGACGAAGAGGATGCCGGCGTCGGAGAGCGCGCGGATGGCGTCGAGCTCCGCCTGCGAGGAGCCGCCGCCGCCGTAAGAGTTGTTGAGCGCGCGCAGGTTGACGCCGCGCTGCCTCATCATCAGCGCGTAAGAGTAGGCGCTCACGAGCTCGTCGGACGTGCCGCCGCCGCCGCCCGCGCCCGTCCTGCCGTCGAGCACCTTGAGCGACATCAGGCTCACGTGCCAGTTGACGCCGACGACGCCGACGCCGTTGTTGCCGACCGCGCCGATGGTTCCGGCGACGTGCGTCGCGTGATCGTCGCCCGTCGCGCTGTCGAAGACCGTGCGGTCGTTGTGGACGAAGTCCCAGCCGTTCACGTCGTCGACGTAGCCGTCGTGATCGTCGTCCACGCCGTTGTTGGGTATCTCGCCGGGGTTCGTCCAGACGTTCGCCGCGAGGTCTTGGTGGCTCGTGTCTATGCCTTCGTCAATCACGCCGACGACCACGCCGTTGCTGCCCTGCGTCGTGTTCCACGCCGTCGGCGCGTTGATCTTCTGCAGCCCGTAGAGCTCGCCTGAAGCGAAGCGCGGATCGTTCGGCGTCAAGAGCAGGTGGCGCACGAAGTCGGGCTCGGCGTAGAGCACGTCCGGGCGCGACTTGAAAGCCCCGATGGCGGCGAGCGTCTGCGCTTCGGCAACGTAGGCGAGGCGCAAGCCGGGCACGATGTCCGAGCCCGCGAAGCGCTCGACGCGCGCCCCGATCTGCGCGCCGTCCGCCGCGTCGAGCACGAGCGCGCGGCCGCCGACGCTGCCGTCCGCGCCGCGGCTCGGCACGGTCTCGACGGCGCTCGCCGCAGCCTCGTCGCGGAAGCGCACGAGCACGCGACCGGGCCCGAACTCCGCGCCGCCGCCCGCGTCGGACTTCGACGAAGCGCCCCGCGAAGCGAACGTCGGCGCGTCGTCCGCGGCGCGCGCGCCGTGCGTGACGAAGGGCGCGGCTGCCGCGGCGGCGAAGGCGATGCTCAGAAG
>JAIVGV010000479.1 GCA_020201365.1 Acidobacteriota bacterium | reverse complement strand
GTGCCTAGCAAGGTACTGCATGAAAAAAGGTGATGAAAAAACTAGGAGTGACGTGAGGAAGTATGGCTGGCAAGTGCTCGGAGTGTTCGAGGACGAGACCGGACCGGCTTTCGCTTACACCATCGGTCTCTATCAGACCTTCAAACACCCGGAAGTACTGATGATCGGCTTAGAGCTAGAGTTCATGCAGGGCATCTTGAATAACATCGGCGACGACATCAAGAGCGGGAGACGTTACGAAGCCGGGCGCGCGTATCCCGGCATAGTGGAAAATTACGACTGTTCTTTCCAGAAGATTGACGAACAGTTCTACGGCGAATACCTCGGCACCGCAATCAGATTCTACAAGCGACGAGATTTCCCCGCCTTTCAATGCGTCTTTCCTGACATGAAGGGATGTTTCCCTTGGGACAAGGGGGTGAATCCTGAGTTGTTAGAGATGCAACCCGTCTTAACTGAACACGTCAAAAGTTAATTTCCCGTTTCAACGCTCCCTATCTCGCGCGGGTCTTCGGGGCGCAGCTCGCCAATCTCTCTGCTGCCGAGCTGGTAGGTGTTGATGACGTCGAAGGGCGGCGAGTAGCAGTGGAGCGTGACGAGGTCGGCGCCTGAGTCTTCGCGGTTGCCGATGCGGTGGATGTCTGGAATGTCTGCGACGGTGACGTGACCGGGCGACCAGTGGCGGGAGAAGTCTTCGCAAAGACCACGCTCGCGGTCGTAGCAGTAGAGCGTCTCGTGCATCTCGCCGGAGAGCACGCGGATGCTGGAATACGAGCCGTTGTGATCGTGGATCGAGGTGTAGTGCCCCGCGCGCCAGCAGAGCACCAGCATCTCGACGTGTGCGTTTGACAGTCGGCTTCGGTCGCGGGCGCGGCGTTCGCTTCGAGGTTGGTCGCCATCAGTTCGTCTCCGCGGGGGAGGTTTAGCCACAGAGGGCACAGAGATCACAGAGGGTAGGACAGACAGACGAGATCAGTTTGCTTCGCTCCTTCTCTGTGATCTCTGTGCCCTCTGTGGCTAAAGCTTTACTGTTCCGGCTGCTCCGCCTTCTTGTGCGTGAGCAGGTTGCAGGCGTCGTAGGCTCCGGTCGGATCAATCGCGGTGCGACCCTGCTCGATGTGGCGGATGATGCCGTCCTTGTCCACGAGGAAGGTGGCGCGCGTGCCGTAGCCGCCCGCCTCGCTGTAGATGCCGTAGTCTTTGACGACCTGCCGGTGCACGAAGTCGCTCAGGAGCGGGAAGGTCAAGCCGAGTTCTTTGCCGAAGTGCGCGTTGGCGGGGGAGCTGTCAACGCTGATGCCGAAGACCTGCGTGTCGTTCGCTTCGAATTTGGCGATATCAGCCTGATACGCCTTCATCTCCTGCGTTCAACCGCCGGTGAAGGCGAGCACGTAGAAGGCGAGGAGCACGTTCTTCTTGCCGCGGAAGTCGGCGAGGTGAACCGGGTGGCCTTCCGTGTCGGGGAGCGTGAAGTCGGGCGCGACGTCGCCGACCTTCAGGTTCGTCTTCGGCGCGGGCGGCGGCGCTTGGCGCGCGGGCGAAGGCGCAGTTGTCGGGCTCGCCGTCGGCTGCTGCGCGTGCGCGAGTGCGGCGCAGGCGAGCAGCAGCAGGAGTGCCGAGAGTTTTCGGATCATCAAATGGGAACCTCCGTTGGGGCTTTTGTAGCGACGAGGGGAGTTGCCGTTTCGCGCCGACAATTAAACTCCAAAGACGACCACGCGCGCAACCGTTATTCGACGCGCGGTCAATGCGGCGGCGTCGCGCCAGCCGCGTGCGCGTCCGGCAGGAAGTAGAAGAGTATCGCGAGGATGGCGTAAACCGAGAGCAGTTGGACGCCTTCGAGCCAGTTGCTCTCGCCGTCGCTCGCGATCTGCTCGGCGATGAAGACGGCGGCGACGACCGCCACGACTTCCGGCACCGTGAACTCCAAGTCCATCGGTCGCCCGAACAGGAACGACGCGAAGAGCAGCACCGGCGCGACGAAGAGCGCGATCTGCAGGCTCGAACCGAGCGCGATGCCGAGGCTCAAGTCCATCTTGTTGCGGAGCGCCATCAGGATCGCCGCCGAGTTCTCCGCCGCGTTGCCGATGATGGCGACGACGATCACGCCCAAAAAGACTTCCGTCAGCCCCAGACTCTCCCGCGCGCGCTCCACCGCGCCGACCAAAAACTCCGCCACGAGCGCGACGAAGCCGGTCGCGACGACGAGCGTCACGATCCACTTCCACGCCGAACCCGCGCCGCCGTCCTCGCCCGCGAGCGTCAGCTCCTTGCCGATCTCCGCGCAGTAGTCGTCCGCGTTCGTGCCCGCATCTGTGCCCGCGTCCGAGCCAGCGCCCGCGAAGAGGCGACGGTGCGTGCCGAGCGAGAAGAGGAGCGAGGCGGCGTAAGTGAGAAACAGCACGACGGCGATGGCGAGCGAGAGGTGCTGCTCGCGCTCAGGCGTCCAGCCGCCCCAGGCGACGGGCGCGCGCGCGGCGACCTGATGAAAGACCGTCGGGATGATGAGCGCGATGGCGGCGAGCGTGAGCGCCGTCGCGTTGACGCCGACCGCCGTGCGGTTGAATTCTTGTTTGTGAAACTTAACGCCTCCGCTCAGAAGCGACGCGCCGAGCACGAGCAAGAGATTCCCGATGATCGAGCCCGTGATCGAGGCTTTGACGACGCCCTCCAAACCTCTTGAGAGCGCGAAGAGCGCGATGATCAGTTCCGCCGCGTTGCCGAACGTCGCGCTCAGCAGCCCGCCCGCGCCCGCGCCGACGCGCTCCGCGAGGTGCTCCGTCGCGCGCCCCATCAGCCCCGCGAGCGGGATGATCGCGAGGCACGAGACGACGAAGAGCGCCGTCGGGTTCTCAAACGACGGCACGAAGCGCAACAGGATCGCGGCGGGCACGAAGACGAGCAGCCAGTTGAGCGAAGGCTTGAGCCAGCTTGCGGGCATGGCGGGTTTTTACCACACTTGCGGCGCACGTTTGAACTAGACATCGAAGAAAAACCTTCACCGCAGAGGCGCGGAGGATTCGCAGGGGCTGCGCAGAGAAGCACGTTTTCCTCTGCGTAAACTCTGCGCTGACTTCCGCGCCTCTGCGGCGAAGTGAATGTGTGCAGCCACACAAGACTGCTCAAGCCGGGCGGCGTCGGGATTGCAAAAAAAGTTGAACCGGACGTTAATAATCGCCCCGGAGGTGCGTTTTATGTGCGGAGAGGACGAGAGAAGGAGAGCAGACGTGCCAACCGCAGCAGCCACGACAGTCGCCGCCGCCTCGCACCTGAGGGCTGTGCCCATGACGACGAACCCCCAAACAGCAAACGGCGAGCTCGAACGTCTGTTCCGCGATCACAGCGAGCAGGTCTTCCGCGCCGCCTACCGCATCACGGGAAGCTCGGCGGACGCCGAAGACGTTTTGCAGACCGTCTTCCTGCGGCTCGCTTCCGGCAAACGACAGACCGATCTCGCGCCGAGCCCCGGAAGCTACCTGCACCGCGCCGCCGTCAACGCCTCGCTCGATCTGCTGCGCGCGCGCACGCGCTCGAAGTCGGTCTCGATGGAAGACCACGCGACGCCGCGCGAGTTCGAGAGTTCGATTTTAAGTCCCGCGCAGGAGCACGAAGACAAGGAGACGCGCGCGCTCGTCCGGCAGGCGGTCGCACGCCTCGGCGAGCGCGCCGCCGCCGTCTTCACGCTGCGCTACTTCGAGGGCTACGACAACCGGGAGATCGCCGAGATGCTCGGCACCTCGCAGATGGTCGTCGCCGTCACGCTGCACCGCGCCCGCACGCGCCTGCGCAAAGAGATCGGCGAGTACATGGAGAGACATCATGAAGCGTAACAACCAGGAACTAGACGCCATCCTCGACCGCGCGCTCGAAGGCATCCGCCAGGAGCGCCCCACGCAGACCGCCGCTGACGCCGCCGCACGGCACGTCTGGGCGCGCGTCTCGGCTGAAGCCGCCGGAATTCCCGACGTGCTCGCCGCGCCCGCGCGCAACGTCGAGCAGATCGAGGGCTGCGCGGACTTCCAGTCGCTCATCCCGGCTTACGTGCGCGGCGGCTTGAGCCCCGCGCGCCGCCTGCTCTTGGAAGATCACACGCACGAATGCATCCCCTGCCGCAAGGCTCTGCGCGAGGCGCGCACGGGGAAACGCGCGAGCGCCGTGCGCGCCGCTCGTCCCGCGCGTTCGACGTGGACGCTGACGCCCGCCTGGCGCATGGCGATGGCTGCGAGCTTGGTCGTCGTGCTCGGCTTCGTCGGCTACTTCGTCGCGCAGAAGTTCGACCTGACGGGCAGCGCGCTCGCGGCGACGCTGGAGAGCGCGAACGGCGCGATCTACAAGGTGACGGGCACGGGCGTGACGGTCGTCGCGCCCGGCGAGAAGATCAGGAAGGG
>JAIVGV010000478.1 GCA_020201365.1 Acidobacteriota bacterium | reverse complement strand
CCTTTCGCGCGCGACGAATCTTCTAAGAGCGTCATCACCGAGACGGACGTGCGCGGTCTCGAAGAGGGCGCGCGTCTGCGCGTCAGTGAGGGCGCGCGACTGACGCCGCTCGCCGCCGACATCGTGCGCGAGCGTCGGATAGAGCTTGTGCGCCGCACGCCGCGGCGCGGCTCGCGCGCGCGGAAGCTCGTCGCCGTGGGCGCCGATCACGGCGGCTACCAGATGAAGGAGGAGCTGAAGAGTCTCCTCGCAGAACTCGGTCACCGCGTCCACGACTTCGGCACGAACTCGACCGACGCCGTTGACTACCCGGACTTCGCCCATTCGGTCGCGCGCGCCGTCTCGGAAGGCAACGCCGATGTCGGCATCATCGTTGACGGCGCGGGCGTCGGCTCCGCCATGACCGCCAACAAAGTGCCCGGCGTGCGCGCCGCCGCCTGCTACTCCGTCAAGGTCGCCGTCAACGCCCGCGAGCACAACGACGCCAACGTGCTCACGCTTGGCAGCGGCACGATCTCCGCGGACGAGATGCGCGAGATCGTCCGCGCCTGGCTCGCCACAGAGATCACGGAGGAGCGCCACCGGAAGCGCGTCGCCAAGATCGAGGCGGTCGAGCGGCAGTACAGGTGCTAAAATCAGGGCATGGCTTACTCGGATAACGGCAACCTCGAACACCTCGTCGAGCAGATCACGGACGTGATCGTGGCGCGCCTCAACGGCGACGCCGAAGAGCAGGCGAAGATGTGCGGCTGCGGCTCGACCTGCTTCAACCGCTGCCCCGAGCGCATGCAGCGCATCGTGGACGCGGGAGCCGCGCGCATCGGTCTGGTCTTGGGCGAGACGGCGACCGCGCGCGACTGGTCGAGCCTCGTGGATCACACGCTCCTGAAGCCCGAGGCGAGCGACGCCGACATCCGTCGTCTGTGCGAGGAGGCGGCGCAGTACAAGTTTGCCAGCGTGTGCGTCAACCCGGCGTGGGTGCGCGCCGCGGCGTGCAACCTGCGCGGCACGGGCGTGCCGGTCTGCACGGTCGTCGGCTTCCCCCTGGGCGCGACGCTCGCCGACGTGAAGGCTTACGAGGCGCGGCGCGCGATCTTCGACGGCGCGCGCGAGGTTGACATGGTCATCAACATCGGCGCGCTGAAGAGCGGCGACGATTGCGCCGTAGAGTCGGACATACGCGCCGTGGTCGAGGCGTCGCACGAGTACGACGTGCTCGTGAAAGTGATCATCGAGGCGGCGCTGCTGACGGACGACGAGAAGGTGCGCGCCTGCCTCGCAGCCAAGCGCGCGGGCGCGGACTTCGTAAAGACTTCGACCGGCTTCGCCAAGCACGGCGCGACGGTCGCCGACGTCGCGCTCATGCGCCGCACGGTCGGCGCGGAGATGGGCGTGAAAGCCGCGGGCGGCGTCAAAGGCATCGAGGACGCGCGCGCCATGGTCGAGGCTGGCGCGACCCGCATCGGCGCGAGCGTCGGCGTCAAGATCGCGCAGGAGGCTTCGGGCGCGCACGTGACCTCTAATGCGGGCAGTTATTAGAAGTTTTAGGAAACTAGCTCTGAGGCTGGTTATTACTATGCTTTATTACTCTTGTTTTGCCGGGCGACGTCAATGACTAATCCTACTATCGGCGGTATTATAAAAAGTGGGATGATAAGCCACCAGAGGTAAATTAACCCAATAAATATTAAGTTGAATAATTCATCTGACAAAGCACTGACAAAAGAACAGGCATGAGGTGGCCCACCCATATAACCGGGATTAGAGCATTGCCCGTTGTATGTCAATGTGGTAACGCCGAGGCACCAAAGAAACGCAGCTAGGACTATTATCACATCAAATAAAAGTCCCTTTCTGAAGAATACTAATTTATTCCTTTTCATAATCTTTAGGACGCCGTTTCAATACTAACAGCGTCAGCTAGTACTCTATTTTTAGAATGCTGCTGTCAAACTTGGCAGCGCACACGTAGCACTCGCGAAGTAGTTTCCGGAGGCTAGCGACTAAGCAACAGTAGTTATCGATACCTAGGAGGAATGCCTAGGATTTGATATTTACGTTGCAGGTATGCGTCAGTGAGATCGGGACGTTCATCTATGGAATAGACCGAGTTGCTGTACCAATCTCCACCTGGTGCTCTTAGAAACTCGTTAATCGTTGGCCACATATCAGGCGTCCACTTACCCTCGCACCCACACCTCTCTTTTTTACTGAATGCATTTAGCTCCTGCCAAGTGGTGACAACCATCTGCTGAGCCTTCTCAACGTCAGCAGACGTCTTGTCTGCAAGGTGAGTCCCGAACAGATGACCATATTCTGGGTTTTCATACCCCGCGTGGCTGAACATATCTTGGACGTAATGTAAATACCTGCCAAAGTTATGCAAATTTCCTGAAGGTCCCCCCGTAGCGCCTGACCAAAGTTTAGAGAGGTATTGCATATGCGATCCGGGATGGAGGGCATGATAGTCCATATTCCTCATAATTTGGGCATCATCTAACTCTCTCCAGTCCCACTTAGGACCTTTTGCCCCCTTACCTGGGGCGGTGGAGAAAAGCTCGTCCACGCCTTGATCACCGTTGGCAATTTCTCTTGCCTCACGTTCCGAAAAGCAGCCATTCTTCATGGCTAAGTAGTACGTTAAACCATAATGCACATCCACCTCATATAGCCCGGACGGATCAATCTTATTAACGGGGTTGTTGCTCACGTAGCTGTACGTGTTCATCCCGCCGGATAACCCGATCGGGTCTTCGCTGAGGAATCTGCCGGTCTGCGGGTCGTACCAGCGCGCGCGGTAGTAGTAGAGACCGGTTTGGTTGTCGCGCTCGCGCCCGGTGTAGGCGTAGCGCGTGAGCGTGCTGCCCGTGCCGTCGCCGAAGGTGTCGTAGTCGAGGCGTTCGGCGACGCGGGCGCGTTCGTCGAGCAGGAGGCGCGTGCTGCCCGTGCGGTCGGCGAGGTGGTAGTAGGTCTCGGCGCGACCGTGCGCGGCGCGCGTGGTCTGGCGGAGCAGATCGTCCGCGCCCGCGCCGCGGAGGTAGTCTGTCGTGAGGAGCTTGCGACCGTCGTCTGACGTTTCGCGCAGGACGTCGGTGCCGTCGTAGGTGTGGCTCGTCGTCGTCGTGCGGCGGGCGCGGCGACCAGTGGCGACGGTCGAGACGCGGCGACCGAGCGCGTCGTAGGCGTAGGCGACCGCGGAGCCGTCGGGCAGGCGCACGGAGGCGAGGCGGCTGGCGGCGTCCCAACTGAGATCGGTCGCGCCCGCGGCGTCGGTCTTCGAGACGACGTTGCCGTTCGCGTCGTAGGCGTAAGCGGCGGCGCTAGTCGAGGTCAGACGGTTGAAGGGTTGGTAGGCGTAAGAGGCGCTGCGGTGCGAGCCGGTGCGGTTGCCGACCGCGTCGTAGGCGTAGGACTCCTGACTTTGCGCGGGCTGCGCGGCGGCGACGAGGCGGTCGAGCAAGTCGTAGGAGAAAGAGCTCGCGCCCGCCGTCTCGTCTGACCGCGTGAGGTTGGACGCGGCGTCGTAGCCGTAGCGTCGGTCG
>JAIVGV010000180.1 GCA_020201365.1 Acidobacteriota bacterium | reverse complement strand
ACCGTGGCACGCGCCGCGAGTCGCGCCCCCGTTAACTCTCCTTCGAAAGTGAGATCGAAAGATGGCAAGCGCAGAGACGAGCGTCAGGGTCAAGCCAGACATACGCGCCATCACGCGGCTCGTGCCGCCGGACGGAAACCTCGTACAAGGACAGTCCGAGCTGGCGATTGATCCGCGCCTCGCGCGCGCCGCCGCCGAGTTGATCGCCGCGAGCCAGAACCACTACAGCCCGGCGGAAGGAACGCGGGAGCTGCGGCGCGCCGCCGCCGAGAAGATCAGGACGTTCAACGGCGTCGAGGTGGACGCCGACGCGAAGCCATTGGAACTGCTCGTCACGCCCGGCGGCACGGGCGGTCTCGTCGCCGTCGCGCGCACGCACCTCGTCAAATCTTCGGCGCTCGTCTTCGAGCCCTACTACCCTTACCACCGGCGCATCATCGAAGAACTCGGCGGGAAGACGGAATCTTTCGCCCTCGACGTGGACGCGCTCACGTTCGACAAAGAGAGCTTGCGCGCGCGCTGCCGCGAGTTGAAAGGTCGCCCCGAGTTTCCGTTGAAAGCGATCATCGTCTGCACGCCCGTCAACCCGACGGGCAAAGTCTTCACGCGCGAGGAACTCGACGGCATCGCCGACGTCTGCCGCGATCTCGATCTGCTCTGCCTCGCCGACGAGGTTTACGAGCACCACGTCACGGGTCGCGCGCCGCACACCTCAATCGCCTCCCTGCCCGACATGCGCGAGCGCACGATCACTTGTAACTCGTTCTCGAAGTCCTGGAACATTTCGGGCTGGCGGCTCGGCTACACCTACGGCGACGCGCGGCTCGTCCAGCCGCTCTTCAACGCGCTCAACGTCTTCTACGTCTGCTCGCCCACGCCGCTGCAGAAGGCGCTCGCCGAAGTCCTGATGGCTGACGCCGGCTACTACGCGCGACTCACAGAGAGGTTCGCCGCCAAGCGCGTGCGCGCCGTCGCGGCGCTCGAACGGCTCGGCTTCCGTATCTACGACTCCGGCTCCGCGTTCTACCTCTGGGCGCGCATCCCGGAAGGGCACGGCGACGCGATGAGTCTCAACGAGCGACTGATCGCCGACGCGGGCGTCGCGGCTGTGCCCGGCAGCGCGTTCACCGACACCGACGCCTGGGACGACTACATGCGCGTCTGCATCGCGCGCGAGGATGACGTCCTCGACAGCGCGCTCGGCAAGCTCGAACGCGCTCTGGCGCGCTGATAGCCCCGCGACCGAAACCGTTGGCGTCCCGCCCCCGTATTTTACGCATCACAGATCGGGGAATAGAATCTCTGTGAAGAGGGCGCGAAAACTTTGGTCATCAAGAAGCACGGCGACATCCTGTCGAGCGAGATCACGGACGAGCACCTGTTCCTGAACCGGCGCAACTTCGTCCGCGCCGCCGTGCTCGCGGGCACGACGACCGCCACCGCGCTCCTCTACCGACGCTTCGCCATCCCCGCGCCCGTCCCCGCGCAGGTCGCCGCGAACATCGAGGGCGTCAAGTCTTCGACGCCGGATGTCGCCGTGCCGCCGCCGCCCGCGGACGCGCGCACGCCCTACGAGAAGATCACGAACTACAACAACTATTACGAGTTCACGACCGACAAGGAGGACGTGGCGCGCCTCGCGCGCAACTTCACGACGCGACCGTGGACGGTCGAGGTCGGCGGGCTCGTGCAAAAGCCGAAGACGTTCGACATAGATGATCTGATCAAGCTCGCGCCGCAGGAGGAGCGCGTCTATCGCTTCCGCTGCGTCGAAGGCTGGTCAATGATCATCCCTTGGGTCGGCTTCCCGCTCGCCAAGTTGTTGTCGGCGGTCGAGCCGCTCGGCGGCGCCCGTTACGTCGCCTTCGAGTCCGTCGTGCGTCCGAAGGAGATGCCGGGGCAGCGCGAGGGCACGCTCGATTTCCCGTACGTCGAGGGCTTGCGCTTGGACGAGGCGATGCACCCGCTCACGATCCTCGCCACCGGCATCTACGGGAAAGTATTGCTGCCGCAGAACGGCGCGCCCGTGCGGCTCGTCGTGCCCTGGAAGTACGGCTTCAAGAGCGCGAAGGCGATTGTGAAGATCACGCTGACGGAGCGCGAGCCGCCGACGACCTGGAATCTGGCGACGCCGAGCGAGTACGGCTTCTACTCGAACGTCAACCCGCAGGTTGACCACCCGCGCTGGAGTCAGGCGACCGAGCAGCGCATCGGCGAGTTCGGCAGGCGCGACACTCTAATGTTCAACGGCTACGCCGACGAGGTCGCGCAGCTCTACGCGGGGATGGACTTGAGAAGGTATTTCTAAAGGCGCGTCCGTTTGAAACCACCCGACACGCAATTCGGCAAGCTCGTCCTCTTCGTGAACGGCGCCGTCCCGCTCGCGCTGCTCGCGTGGGACGCCTACCACCACCGGCTCGGCGCCAACCCGCAGGAGTTCGCCACGCGCGCGACCGGCGTGCTCACGCTCGTCTGCCTGTTCGCGACGCTCGCCGTCACGCCGCTGCGCAAACTGACGAAAGCGAACTGGGTGATCAAGCTGCGGCGGATGCTCGGTCTCTACGCCTTCTTCTACGGCGCGCTCCACCTGCTGACCTACGTCTGGTTCACGGAATGGTTCAACGTCTCCGAGATCGCGCGAGACACGCTCAAGCGCCGCTTCATCTTCGTCGGCATGGCGAGCTTCCTCATGATGATCCCGCTCGCCGTGACTTCGACCGACGCGATGATCAAGCGTCTCGGCGGCAAGCGCTGGGCACGGCTTCACAAGCTCACCTACGTCGCGGCAATCGGCGGCGTGATCCACTACTGGATGATCGTCAAGGCGATCACCACGACGCAGATCGCCTTCGCCGCCGCGCTCGCGCTGCTCCTCGGCGCGCGCGTCGTCTTCAACCTCACGAAGCAGAAGCCGAAGGCGAAAGTTCAGCCGCGCCCGGCGGCGCAGTCGTGATCCTCACCGAATAAATCCGATTCTGTTCAGTCGGCGGGTAGGAAGTCGAGCACGACGGCGTCGTGATCGGAGAGCGCGCCCGCGTCGTCCGTGAGGTCTGAGACGACGCGCGGCGGGGCGGTCGGCGCGATGTCGCGACCGGCGAACCAGTCGAGCTTGAGCGAGCAGCGCCCGGAGTGCCCCGCGAGCGCCCAGCGGATGAAAGGGAAGCACCAGGCGGGCACCCAGTCGCCGAGGTTCGTGTTCGTGGCGATGTCCGCCACGTCGTAGTGGAGCGTCCCCGCGCCGTGCGCGTTCAGCTCGCGGTAGCTGAAGCCGCGCCGCTCGATCTCGCGGAAGAGCTTGCGCTCGAACCAGCGGTCGGGGTGCGGGTAGTGATTGTTGACGACGTGCGAGACGCCCATCGCGACGCGGCGGAAATAACCCAAGATCGCGTAGGTCGCGCGCCGCGAGTTGTAGGTCGTCGTGTTCCAGTCGCCGCCGACGAGCGTGGGAAGTTTCGGCGTCAGTCGCTCCAAGTGTTCGAGCACGAGGCGCATCTGCCGCGCGCGGTGGCGCTGCGTCGAGTGCGCGTCGAGGTGAAGACTCACGGCGCGAAAACGCCCGAG
>JAIVGV010000179.1 GCA_020201365.1 Acidobacteriota bacterium | reverse complement strand
GGCGTGGATGACGAACTTTTGCAGGTAGAGCAGCCAGAGCGTGAAGAGGAACATGAGGGCGACGAGGGCGGCGAGAATTTTTCGCGAGCCCCCGTAGCCGAAGGCTGAGAGCGTGGCGAGGCTGAACACGGCGAAGTAGGCGAGCGCGCCGAGCGCCGCGAGCGGGACGTTGCCGACGGTCGCGTACTTGCTTCCGAGGACTTCCGCGCAGCCGTGCGTGATCGAGCACTGGAGCGACGCGCCGGTCAAATGTTCGACCGTGAGATAGACCGCGTCGCCCAGACCGACCAGCCCGAGCAGCGCGGCGCAAACGTCGAGCACAACCGAGCGCGAAGAGGCGCGAGACCGCGCGTCGGCAGTCGCCCGCTCCTCGCCGCCCGTCACGTCGTCGTCAACCGCGCTCAAAGTCTCACAGCCTCCTAGTAGTTTCTCGTTATTTGTGCTGCGCGAGCGCGGCGTCAACCGCCGCGCTCAGCTTGTCGAGCGTGTTACTCTGCTCGAACTGCAACTCGCGCCCGTTGATGAAGAAGGTCGGCGTGGCGTGGACGCCGAGCGCCTGCCCGCGCCGCTCGTCGGCGAGGACGCGCATCGCGACGACCGAGCTGTCCATGTCGTTGGCGAAGCGCTGCACGTCGAGCCCGAGCGACTTGGCGTACCCGACGAAGATCGTGCGCGCGTCGTCCGGGTCTTTCCACTCCGCCTGCTTGTCGTAGAGCATGTCGTGCATCTCCCAGAACTTGCCCTGCATCCCGGCGGCTTCCGCCGCTCGCGCCGCCTCCGCCGCGTGCTTGTGCATCTCGCGTAGCGGGAAGTCGCGGAAGGCGACGCCGACTTGGTTCGGGTACTTCTCGACGAGTTGCTTGACGACGCCGTGCATCGCGCCGCACGTCGGGCACTGGAAGTCCGCGAACTCCTCGAACATCACGGGCGCGTCCTGACGACCGCGGACGTGCGCGGGCGGCGCCTCGTCCGCGGCGGAGCGCGCGGGGCTCGAAGCGCCCTGCGTGCCCGGCGGCGAGGGCTGCGGCGTCCCGCCCGAAGGCTTCTGCATGAGAAAGACGCCGCCCGCGACGGCGGCGACGAGGACGACGACGATGATCAGCACCGGCAATTTTTTCATGGCTCTCTTCTACTCGTAACCCTTTGCGCGGACGGCGACCGCTTGGAAGCGAAGGACGCGGAAGTCGCAGGAAGATTGCGCCCCTCGCCTCAGCCACCCGAGACCGCCTTGAAGATTTCGGGCGCACACAGTATAAAAGCAATCGTTTCGTGAATCACAGTCGCCAAGCTGTCTGCGGCTCAAACTCTCCGGGGGTCGGACTGCAAGGATGTCCCAAAACTCCATCGGCGCGCTCGAAGGCGCGAGTTCGGTCACGCTCTACGACCGCTTCGCGAGCCTCTACGACATCACCTTCAAGTTCAACCGCTACAGCCGCTCCGTCGAGCGTTACCTGCGCGAGCGCGCCATTCCACTTGACGAAGGCGCGCGCGTGCTCGACGCCGGTTGCGGCACGGGACTACTGACGCTCGCGCTGCTGCGGACGTTGCCCCGCCCCGCGCGACTGACTGCGCTCGATCTCTCCGCGCCCTCCTTACGCAAGGCGCGCAAGTGGGTGGCGAAGCTCGACGAAGCGCGGCGTCACGAGATCGAATTCCTCCGGGCGAACCTGCTCGCGCTCCCCTTCGCCGCAGAGACGTTCGACTTCATCGCCACGAGCGGCGCGCTCGAATACGTCCCGGTCGCCGAAGGCGTCGCGGAGCTGGCGCGCGTGCTCAAGCCTTCCGGCTACCTGCTCCACCTGCCCGTCCGCCCCGCGCCCGCGAGTAAGCTGCTCGAACTCATGTTCCGCTTCAAGACCCTCGACCCGGCGGAACTCGACCGCCACACGCGCCGCCACCTCGACATCTTCGAACGCCACCGCTTCTCGCCGCTCGAGCCCATCGGCTGGACGAAGGAAGCGATCCTCTGTCAAAAACCGTAATCAACTACTAACTAAAACTCTTCACCGCTTCGCGAAATGTTCGAGCACGACGCGCGCGACCGTCGGGATGATGTCGCGGTCGTCCGAGTGGTTCTCCGTGAAGGTGACGACGACGAAGCGCGCGCCGTTCGGCAGCTCGATGTAGGCGGCGTCGTGGCGCGCGGTCGAAGTCCAGCCCGCCTTCGACCAGAGGCGCGCGCCGGGGAAATCTTTGACGGCGATGGCGCTGAAGCCGTGCGCCTGATCGTCCGTGTCTTTCGACTCGCCGGAGTAGTCGCGCTTCAAGAGCGTCATCATCTGAGTGCTGCGCGCCTGCGTGACGGCGCGCCCCGTGGCGATCTCGGCGAGCAGGCGGGCGGTGGCGTCGGTCGTCAGCTTGTTGCGGTTCTCGCCGTTCGCCCCGCGCGAGAAGTGCTCGCGCCCGTAAGCGTCCTCGCAAAATGTCTTCTGGTTCGTGTTGATGTTCGTGTAGCCGAGCGAGGCGTAGTAGCGGTTCACGGCGTCGCGCTTGTACTGCCAAGCCTTCATCTCGGCGTCGGGAAGTTCCTTGCCGCTCGTCGTGTCAGTCAGCATGTCGAGCACGTAGCCGGTCGCGTCGTTGTAGGAGAAGACGATCATGTCGCCCAGCGCGCGCTTCAGCTCGTCGGTCTCGCGGAGCTTGCCGTCCTCCATCAGGCGGTGCGCGTAAGCGAGGTAGAAGAGCTTGACGACGCTCGCAGGGTAGATGCGCTCCTCGCCGCGGAAACTTCCCGTCAAAGGGCGGTTCGGATCGCGCAGGTCTATGACCGTGATCGCGAGCTGGTTCTCGGCGAGCTTCTTGTCGGCGAACTTCTTGAGCGCCGCGCGCGCCGCCTCGTCCACGACCGACTGAATCTCCGGCGACTGCACGGGCGCGATGCGGCTCGGCGCGGGCTGAGTTTGGCGACCCGGCGGCGGCGAAGCCGCCTTACTCACGGTCTGCTTGTGAGCCGAGCCGTGCGGCGCGGCGACGAGCGCGAGCGCGCAGGCGGTCGCGGCGGTGAAAAGTTTTCTGCTGCTCATGTGATCAGGTTGGCGAACGCCGTGATGACGAGGGCGTTCGAGAAGTCTATGAAGAACGCGCCGACGACCGGCACGTAGAGGAACGAGCGCGGCGCTGGACCATAGCGCGCCGTGAGCGCCTCCATGTTGGCGACGGCGTTGGCGGTGATGCCGAGCCCGAAGCCGACGTGACCGCTCGCCGTGACCGCCGCCTCGTAGTCGCGCCCCATCAGCGTGAACGTCACGCCGACAGCATACAGGATCATCAGCGCGACCTGCACGGCGAGTATCGCGAGCATCGGCACGGCGAGCCCCGCGAGCTGCCACAGCTTCAAATCCATCAATGCGATCACAAGAAACAACGCGAGCGCGATTGTGCCGAGCGCGTCAATCGCGCGCGGATCGAGCCGGAGCCGGCGCGTCCGGTCGTCGAAGTTTCGCAGCAGAGCCGCGACGATCATCGCCCCGATGTAGCCGGGCAGCGTCACGCCCGTGCGACCGAGCGCCGAGCCCACCAGCGCGCCGACGCCCATCGCGAGCAGGATGAAGAGCAGGCTGCGGAGCAGCTCGCCCGCCTCTGTCTCGCGC
>JAIVGV010000263.1 GCA_020201365.1 Acidobacteriota bacterium | reverse complement strand
ATACTGCCGCGCGCGAAAAGGTCCCGCGCTCGTCCACGCCAAAGTCATACGCCCCTACTCGCACTCGCTCTCCGACGACGAGAAGCTCTACCGCCCGGACGAGGAGCGCACCTCCGACGCCGAGCGCGATCCCGTCAAGAAGTTCGGCGCGCTGCTCGTGCAGGAAGGCTTCCTCGCGCAGGAAGAGTTGCAGAAGCTCAAGGACGAGGTTGACGCCGAGGTGAACCGCGCGGCGGACGAGGCGTTAGCCAGCCCGCAGCCCGCGGAGGCGTCCGCCGAGCAGTTCGTCTATTCGCCCGACGTTGATCCGACATCGAAGGATTTCGACACGGAAGACGGCGCGCAGCTTTCGGGCAACGCGGGCACGATGGTTGACCTCATCAACCGCTGTCTGCACGAGGAGATGGCGCGCGACCATTCAATCGTCGTCTTCGGCGAGGACGTGGCGGACGTCTCGCGCGAGCAGTATCTGGACAAGGTGAAGGGCAAGGGCGGCGTCTTCAAAGTCACGGCGAACCTGCAACGCAAGTTCGGCTCGGCGCGCGTCTTCAACTCGCCTTTGGCGGAAGCGAACATCGTCGGTCGCGCGATAGGGATGGCGACGCGCGGACTTAAACCCGTCGTCGAGATACAGTTCTTCGACTACATCTGGCCCGCCTACCACCAGATCAGGAACGAGTTGGCGCTGATGCGCTGGCGTTCGGGCAACGACTGGAAGTGCCCCGTCGTCATCCGCGTGCCCGTCGGCGGCTACCTGAAGGGCGGCGCGATCGACCTGACCGTCGTCACCTTCGGCGCGCTCGTCCAGCGCTCGCTCGTCGCGGCGAAGCAGGCGGAGCAGCAGGGCATCAACGCCGAGGTGATAGACCTGCGCACGCTCGCGCCCTACGACTTCGAGGCGGTCGCGCGAAGCCTCAAGAAGACCAACAAGCTCCTCGTCGTCCACGAGGACACCAAGTCTTTCGGCTTCGGCGCGGAAGTCGCCGCGCGCGCGGCTGACGAACTGTTCGAATACCTCGATGCGCCCGTGCGCCGCGTCTGCGCGCTCGACACCTTCGTCGCCTACGCGCCGCGGCTCGAAGACGCGATCCTCCCGCAGTCCGAGGACGTGCTGCGCGCGATCACGGAGCTTTACAGCTACTAAAATTCCGACAGGCTGATCGCATCACGGCGGGAGGTCGCGGGGGCGGCCTCCCGCTTTCGTCTCTCCGCCGGAGTCGCCTCCACAATTTCCGTCCACGCGCCGCCGCGCCGCGTCTTAACCTTCGGCGGCGTGTGCCGCTTCGCCGTCGCTCTTTTGGTCTCCTGATCGGTGTAGTAAACTCCGTCGCGGCTCGCAGGGAGAGCCCGCGAGTCCTCGCACGTAACAGACTTCCGAAGAGAGTGAGGACGACGACGATGGCTGAGGGTGAGGCGCGGCGCAAGTACGTTGACTGCCGCGAGTACCCGAGCGAGAAGGGTTGCAGCCTACGGATTTCCGGCACGGAGGACGAGGTGCTCGAAGCCGCCGCGGCGCACGCCGTCTCCGCGCACGGGCACGAGCACGAGCGCTCGGCGTCTTTGCGCGAGGAGCTGCGCTCGCTCCTCAAGGACGAGACGGAGTAAGCCGAAGAGGTGTCGGCATGAGGTTTTCACGCGCCTTGCTGCTGTGCCTGCTCTGCGCGGCGCCGGCGCTGCCGCAGGGCAAGACGGTCGTCGAGTACCGTGGCAACTTCGGGCTCCACGTCGTGGACGACTCCATACGCTGGCAGCGACTCTTAGAG
>JAIVGV010000178.1 GCA_020201365.1 Acidobacteriota bacterium | reverse complement strand
CGCCCACAATCGCCCTTTCGTCGGTCGTGCGGTAGCGCGCCTTCACCCGCGGCATCAACTCGTCGCGGATGAACCTTCTGAACGCCCCTGAGCCCCCCACGCGCGCCGCGATCTTCTTATCGTTCTCATTTTCGGTGGGGCCCGTCAGGTCGCGCCGGCGCTGCGTATTTTCAATCCCCACGAGCAGGAACGGTCGCATCGTCCCGTTGCCCACAGACACCTGCACGAGGCCGGCGACGTGCAGGAAGTCTTCAGCTATGCCCCCGTCCGGCATATAGAGCACGGGCAGCCGCACGTCGGCAGATTCCTTGTAGCCGGGCGGCAGATAGACATTGATGCGACGTGATTCGTCGAGAATCTCGGAATTGATTGTGAACGTCTCTCCGATCACTAGAGGCGTCGCCTCGTTATCTGAAGACGGGCGTGTCCGGGCTTGTGCGAGCGCCGCGAAGACTAGAATGAGACACGGCGCGTAAAAGCTCGAAAATTTTAGCAACTCTTTATAACCTCTTCCGGCGCGTTAAGGACGGAGCAAACTGCCGGACGCCCGAATCACGGGGCGCGGCGCGGGCCCACGAAATTTATAGCGCAAGGTGTGTCCTGAGAGGGGTCTGACGCGGCACCGGGCGTTGGTAAGTCGTCAGCCGCCCCCTATTTCTTTCACCACCTGCCTGCCGCGGAAAGAAATCGCCTCGCCGGGCTTCATCCCGTAGGAAGGAATCCTCAGCCGCCTGAGCTCAATGAATTGTTAGCGCGCTCCGATCTCCTCTCCACATCACCACATCCCGTCCGCCACCTTTTTGCGTCGAGCCAACTCCTTCTCGCTCGGCCCGACACTCGCGAACGAACCGGGCCGGATGTCGCCGGCCGGTACGTAGGTACTCATCACAACGCCGGTGGTCGAAACCTGGGAGCGAACGAGCCGCAGCGCCGATGGCTTGGCGGTCTCGCCGAAGAGGCGTTTGCCCCGCCCGAGCACCACCGGAAAAGTCCACACGTTGTACTCGTCGATCAGTGAGGCGGCTTGGAGCGTTTGAATCAAATTGCCGCTGCCAATGATCTGCAGGTTGGGTCCCGGCTGGGCTTTGAGAGCGGTGATTGCCGGGACGACATCGCCGCGGAGCAGGGTCGAGTTGTTCCAGTGGAGCGTCGTCAACGTGCGCGAAGCGACATACTTTTTCGCCGCATTGAACGTCTTCGCAATCGGGTGGTCGTCCGGCTGATAAGGCCAGTACGCTTCGAATATCTGATAAGTCCTGCGCCCGAGCACCAGCTCGCGATCCTTGCCGTCGAAACCCGCTGCCGAGATGTCCATGCTTTCGTCCCCCCCGTAGTTGAACATCCAACCGCCGAGGGTGAAACCGCTGGTCGGGTCTTCCTCCGGCCCGCCGGGCGCTTGCATGATGCCGTCAAGCGACGCAAACGTAGATGCGATGAGCCTTCTCATGGGAACACTCCTATAGTTTTTAAAAGGCGGGTCGTGCTCTCGCGGTTCACAGGTACGACAGCAGCGGGTTTCGGCTGCGCGCCTTCACGCCCGCGTACCACCTGCAAGCTGGGTAGCAGAGCGCGACGACGAAGACCCAAACGCTCCAGACGACGCCCAGGCCGTAGCCGTAGCCGGGGGGGCGGCCGGCCAGGACGCCGCCGTTCGGGAATTCGGTGAACCACCAGCGCCAGTCCCCGCCGCCCGCGACGGTGAAGACGAGCGCCAGCAGGTGAATGAGCGCGATGTGCAGCAGGAAATAGAAGAACGGGACGCGACCGTAAACTTCCAGCACGCCCCTCGCCCGCGCGAAGGCCGCGCGCCCTTCGGCGGATTCGACGGCGGCCATGACGAGCGCGGCGACTCCCAACGTCGCGAGCAGGAAGAGCAGCGAAGGCGGGTACTTCTGGACGTTGAAGAAACAGAGCAGCGTGCGCCACCAGTTACCTTGCGTCGTCCAGCGGACGGGATCGCCGTACAGGTTGCTCCACCGCAGCAGGACGAACGCGGCGAGCATCGCGACGCCCGCGCGGAGTTCGAATCGTCGCCGTCGCCCTCCATCCCCGACAAGGACGCTTCCGAAGGCGTAGCCGAGCGCCATGACGCCGACCCACGGCAGCAGCGGGTACGCGACCACGACGATCGGCGGACTCGTGGGCGGGCCGGTCGCGATGCCCGGAACGTGCAGGAGCTGCCAGAGCCAGCCCAGCCGTCCGGCGCTGGCCGGCGTCACCCCGTCGAACGCGTTGTGTCCGAGGACGAGGAGCGCGCCGATCAGTAGATTCCAGCGGACGCCAAGGCGGATGACCGCCGCCATGATCATCATCGAAGCGCCGATGGCCCAGATCACTTCCAGGAGCTGCACGTCCCAACGCCAGTTGAAGTTGAAGACGAGCTGGACGAGCGTCAGCTCGACGACGACGAGCCAGAGCCCGCGCGTGAGGAGCAGTCGCGTGAGTTGACGTTCGGTCTTTCGCCGACGCCGAAGGAAGATCGACGTGCCCGCCAGGAAGACGAAGACCGGGGCGCAGATGTGGGTCACCCAGCGCGTCAGGTACAGCGCGGGGGTCGTGTGCTGCGGGTCGAGAGGGTTGCCGGGCCAGTTGGTGAAGAACTCGCGCGTGTGATCGAGCGCCATCACCACCATGACGAATCCGCGCATCACATCGACGGCGCTCACGCGCGTCCGGGTGGCCGTCTCGCTCCCAGGCCTGCCCGCCGAAACGCCCGCGGCTGTGCCCGGCTCCGGCGCCAAACCGGCACGGACGGGTGATGTTTGCGATCTCTCGGAGCGCGCTCTTGTGATCTGCTCAGTTGCCATTCCTGATACCGGGTTATAACGGTGATGGTGTTACGCGACTAATGCCGCGAAGTTCTGACCGCCCTCGGGCCGACTTTTTGCGCCCCGCTATCGAGTCGGCAATTACCCACGCCGCCCCGATCAAAGTCAGGTTGACGGCGTTGCCGGCCCAAGTCGTGTGTACCCGCGGGTGGGCGAACAGGGCGGGCGCCCACACCAACGCGCCGAAGCCGACCAGCATCGCGGTGAGCAGCCGGGAGGCTAGCGGGGCCAGGATTCCCGTGAGTATGGCGACGCCGGCGAGCAGGTGCGCGACGCCGGTCGCCACCGCCCAGAACGTTTGGCCCAGCGGGATCCACCGGGGGACCATGGCGGCCGTCTGCGGGACGGCGGTGAAGTGAGTCAGCCCGAACGAAACCGCGCAGACGCCGAACCAGAGACGACCGATCCGATCCGCCCTCGTCGCCGCGGCCGAACCCGCAGGCAGCAGGGATGCGTAAGCGACCACCGCGGCGGCCGCCGGGGCCATCTCCTCGAGCATCCCGCCCCACGTGCCGAAGAGCTGTGGGAAGCCGACGACCCTGGGCAGCCAGAGCATGGCGAAGATGAAATAGAGAACCGCCCAGTTGGTCGCGAAGTCGCCCCAGACCAAGCCCACGGCGCCGAGCGCGGCGGCCCCCAGCCCGTACACGCGACTGCCGAGGTTGGACATGACATCGCGTTTCGGTATCGGCGGCACTGTTTCTTCAAAGGCGCGGCTAACTTGCCTGTCGACTTCCATCCCCTTCTGCCTTCCAAGCCCGGTAGCGCCCTGAGTCCCAAGGCTTACGGAAATCCGTAACGTGCGTCTCGCGATAGTGAGCATACGCTTCGAGTGGTACAATTGGTAGAACCATTATTTGTTAAGTTTACTATGCCAATCCAGACTGTATGCCTAAAACCGTCAGCTCTCTCGAGCTCACTCTGGGCAGCCGACCGCCGCACCAGACCCTGTCGGACTGGCTCTATACGGAGATGCGCGCCTCGATCTTGGCTGGACGCCTGAGGCCCGGAACGAGGCTGCCGGCGTCGCGAGATTTCGCGCGCCAGTATTCCCTTTCGCGGGGCACAGTCGTGGGCGTATTCGAGCGGTTGCAGTCGGAGGGGTACTTGTCCTCCCGCGTCGGGGCGGGCACGTGGGTGAGCCGTCGGGTGGCGGCGGGGGCGCCTTTGCGGGCGGAGCCACAGGAGCCGCCGGCGTATATCCGCCGGATCATTTCTGCTTACGCCCGGCCGAAGCCCTTCGTGAACCTGGTCGCGACTGAAGGGCGCCGCCCTTTCCAGATGCGAGACCCCGCCCTCTCCGAATTCCCCGCAAAGCTTTGGGGACAACTGGTCGCCCGGCGGGCGCGAACCTTCCGGTCATGGCTGCGCGAGGAAGATGACGGGCGCGGGTACCGCCCCCTGCGCGAAGCCGTCGCACATTACCTGGGCTCGTCGCGCGGCGTGAGATGTAGCGCCGACCAGGTGATGATCGTTTCCGGCGTGCAGCAGGCGCTCGACCTCCTGGCGCGCCTCCTCTTGAAAAGGGACGACCCAGTGTGGGTGGAAGACCCCGCGTACTTCGGGGCGACCATCGCCTTCTCTAACGCGGGGGCGAAGGTCGTCCCGGTGCCCGTTGACGAGCACGGGCTCTCAGTCTCCGCCGGGGTGAAGGCGTGTAGCAGGCCCGGCGGAATGTACCTGACGCCGGGGCACCAGTTCCCGCTGGGGGTGACGATGTCGCTGGAGCGCCGGATGGAGGTTCTGAAATATGCTTCGAGCGTCGGCGCGTTCGTCATCGAAGATGATTATGACAGCGAGTACCGTTTCGAGGGGCGGCCCGTGCCCGCCCTGCAAAGTCTCGACCGGAGTTCGAACGTCATCCTGGTCGGGTCGTTCAGCAAGCTGCTGTTCCCGTCACTGCGTCTGGGGTATGTTGTCTTACCCTCGCGCCTGTCCGACTACTTCTTAGCGTTCCGGTATCAAACCGACTTCCGCTCCGTCGGCCTCGATCAGGCGGTGCTGTGCGACTTTATCGAGGGCGGACATTTCGGGCGCCACCTGCGGCGTATGCGAGAACTGTACGCCCGGCGTCTGGCGGCGCTGAGCGACGGGGGGCGCGAACATTTGAAGGGCCTGCTTGAAATCTCTGACGTCCGGGCTGGCCTTTATAGCGTGGGGTTCCTAAAGAACGGCATGACCTCGCGGGAGGCGGAGGAGGCGGCGGCGGCGCACGGCGTCGAAGCCCTGGCGCTTGACCGATATACGCTGAAGCGTCCCGACCCTCAAGGAGTGCTCCTGGGTTTCGCCTCCTTTGACGAGGCCGCGATTCGCCAAGGGCTAGTCGGGCTGGCCCGGGGGTTGGGCCGGTGGAATGTCAGAGCCCGGTGAGAACGCGTTTTTCTGACAGTATCACCGGCTGATCAGATAGAAGTAGATTAGTCCTTGCCGAAGTACAGAGGTGAGCAGCCGCCTACATCCCGATCCCTCTCAGGTGGTAACGCTCCGTGTCGTAGTGGCTCCCGACATCAACGGTGTTGAGCCCGCCGAAGACACAGGCAAGGTCAACCAGGGAGAGCGTGCAGGCGGGGGCGACGCCGTGCGCCGAGATCATCTTGCCGTACTCGCCGCGTGCGACGGCATCCGCCGCGCGTGCGCCGAACATCATGCCCATGATGCGATCCACGGGCGAGGGCGCGCCGCCGCGTTGCGGGTGACCGATCATCACGGAGCGCGCGTCGTAAGGCGTCTCGTTCATGATCCGGCGCGCGAGCGCTTCACCGATGCCGCCCAGACGCGCGTGCCCGAAGGCGTCTTGCCCGCCGTCAACCGTTACCAACTCCCCTCCCTCCGCGTAAGCCCCCTCGGCGGCGACGACGACGGAGTAGCGCGGGCGCGGCGAGTCGCGCGCGACGTTCGTCGTGTCGCCCAGACGCTCGCGCAGGTGTCGGTAAATTTTCTGATAGCTGAAGGGGTGTTCGGGGATCAGGATGAGATCGGCTTGACCGGCGACGCCCGACCAGAGGGCGAGGTGTCCGGCGTGTCGCCCCATCACCTCGACGATCTGCACCCAGCCGTGCGACCCGGCGGGCGTGCGCGAGCGCTCGATGATCTCGGTCACGTTCCTGAGCGCCGTGTCGAAGCCGAGCGTGTAGTCCGTCCCGGCTAAATCTTTGTCAATGGTCTTCGGCACGCCGACAACGGCGATGCCCTGCCGCGCGAGTCGCGCCGCGACGCCGAGCGTGTCCTCGCCGCCGCACACCACGACCGCGTCGAGTCCGAGCCGCGAGATGTTTCGGACGACCTCGCGTGAGCGATCGACGTACTCGCCCGACGCGGCGCGAGAGCGGAAAGGGTTCGTGCGCGACGAGCCGAGGTTCGTCCCGCCGTCGCGATCCCAGCGGCGCACGACCGCGCGGTCGAGGGGCAACACTTCGGGGGGCGGATCGAGCAGGCCGCGCCAGCCGTCGTAGAGCCCGACGACCTCCATGCCGTGTTCCGAAGCGCGATAGACCAGACCTTTGATCGCAGGGTTCAGACCCGGCGCGTCCCCGCCGCCCGTCAACACTCCTATCCGCTTCACCCGAACGCCCCCCTTTTGTTCAAACCCGTCAGCGGCGTGCGCCTCGCCTTCGTTTCGCCACCGGATGCGGCAGACCCGACTTCTGCACAGAGATACAAC
>JAIVGV010000177.1 GCA_020201365.1 Acidobacteriota bacterium | reverse complement strand
GATCTCTACGACGCGCTCGACGACATGCACACCAACGGCGGGCAGACCGCGATCATAGACGCCGTCTATCTCGCCGCCGAGCACACCGCCGAGTACAAGAAGAACGACGCGCTCGGCGACAAGCGCCGCCGCGCCATGATCCTCGTCACCGACGGCGAGGATCGTTCGAGCTACTACAAGCTCAACCAGCTCTTCGAGTACCTGCGCGAGAACGACGTGCAGATCTACGTCATCGGCTTCACGTCGGAGCTGGACGCCGAGGGCGGCTTCATCCGCAAGAGCCCGAAGGACAAGGCGACGGAGCTCATTAACCGCCTCGCCGCGGAGACCGGCGGTCGCGCCTTCTTCCCCGCCTCGCTCTCGGAGCTGCCCGACGTCGCGCGCCAGATCACCGAGGACATGCGGACGCAGTACCTCGTCGGCTACTACCCGACCAACAAGGCGCGCGACGGCAGCGTGCGCGCCATCAAAGTCCAGATCGCCGACAGCGGCAAGCGCGATCACCGCATCGCCATCACGCGCACGGGTCGCGTCGCGGGTCCCGCGCCGCACGCGCCCGCGCCCTCGACGAACCCGAGCACCAGCCGCTCCGAATCCCCCAGGAGACCCTGAATGCCCTGCGACCCCGAACTGCTCTCCCCGATCAAGTATTTCGAACTCCTCGACGACGACGACCGCCGCGCGCTCTCCGAGGTGGTTGACCGCCTCGACCTCGACGAGGGGCGCACGCTGTTTGAGGCGGGCGAGCCCGGCGAAGAGTTGTACGTCGTCCACTCCGGCGCGGTTGAGCTCTACGTCAAGGACGTGACGGGGCAGAAGATCGAGCTGCACACGGCGCACGCGGGCGAGATGTTCGGCGAACTCGCCCTGCTCGACGACGAGCCGCGCTCGGCGACCGCCGTCGCCGTCGAGCCGACCGTGCTCTTAGTCCTCGACCGCGGCGATCTCACGATCCTCTTCCAGCGCAAGCCCGACGCCGCGCTCGCCATGCTCGCCGCGCTCGGCTCGATGGCGCGCAAGGCTGACAAGCTCCTGCAGACGCGCGTCTCGCGCAACGTCAACGTCGAGGTCGAGCAGCACTCGACCGTGCTGCAAAGGATCGCCGACTGGCTCGCGTGGTTCTCCGGCTCGATGCCCTTCCTCATCAGCCACACCGTCTGGTTCATCATCTGGATTTCGCTCAACACCTTCATCCTCCCGAAGAACCCGGACGGGTCGCGCGGCTTCGATCCGTTCCCCTTCGGCTTGCTCACCATGATCGTCTCGCTCGAAGCGATCTTCCTCGCCTGCTTCGTGCTCATCTCGCAGAACCGGCAGGCGGAGAAGGACAAGGTCAAGGCGGACATCGAGTACGAGGTCAACATCAAGGCGGAGCTGGAAGTCGCCGCGCTGCACGAGAAGACCGACCGCATCCAGGAGACACAGCTCGCGCGCTTCAACCGGCTCGAAAAGGCTCTCGGACAGTTGACCAACGCCGCCGTCGAAGGCGACGGCTCGCGGCGCTGAGCGGCCCGCCAGACGCTGAAAGACTTGGAGCCCGCGGTGTGAGCCGCGGGCTCCAAGTCTTTCGCGTTTTCGCGCGCGTTAATCCGTCGGCAACTTCATCTGCGAAATCTGCCACGCGACGAAGATGATGAAGGCGGCGGCGAAGGCGAGGATGACGAGCACGACCGGCTCGAAGCCGAGGACGAGCCGCGCCTCCCCCTTCCCGTCGGCGAGCCCTTCCGGGAGCTTGACCGACCGCTCGTCCACGACGATCGCGCCGCCGTTGTTGTTCGCGCCCGCCCGCTTGCCGCGCGCAGCCGTCTGCT
The DNA here is from genome assembly GCA_020201365.1 of Acidobacteriota bacterium. Lineage (GTDB taxonomy): Bacteria > Acidobacteriota > Blastocatellia > Pyrinomonadales > Pyrinomonadaceae > JAIVGV01. The sequence continues at coordinate 1,800 of JAIVGV010000177.1, read as the reverse complement.
CCTCGAGCGGCGCGAGCTGCGCCGCCAGCTCTTCAATCGTGCCGGTCGGCTCGCCGCGGTGGCGCCCGAACCAGCCGCGCGAGCGCCGCCTCTTCCTGCGCGCGCCGCCGCCCTGCGCCTCGTCGCCGTCCGTCGTCATAGCCAGTCAGCCCTCTTCAGGTAAAAGTAGAGCGCCACGCCGATGACGACCATCGAGGAGAGCGCGAAGACGTAGCCGTAGCGCCAGTGAAGCTCCGGCATGAGCTGGAAGTTCATGCCGTAGATTCCGGCGACGAGCGTCACGGACATGAGGATCGTCGCGATGGACGTGAGCCGCTTCATGATCATGTTCATGCGGTTGCCCTGAACCGACAGGAAGGCGTCCATCGTCGAGCCGAGCATGTCGCGCAGCGTGTCAATCGTGTCGGCGACGCGGATGAGGTGATCGAACACGTCCTGGAAATAGACGTAGGTCTCGCGCTGGAAGATCGGCTGCTCGCGCCTCAAGAGCGTGTTGAAGACGTCGCGCAAGGGCGTGACCGAGCGGCGCAGGTAGAGGAGCTGCTTCTTGACGCGGAAGATCTCTTCGAGGGCTTGCGGCTTGAAGTCGCCGAAGATTTGATCTTCGAGATCGTCCATGCGCTCGCTGATGATGTCTAAGAGCGGCAGGTAGTCGTCCACCACGGCGTCAATCAGGAGGTACGCGAGCAGCCCCGCGCCGTGCTCCGCCCGATCCGTCCACTCGTGCCAGAGCCGCTTCGCCGTCTCGACCGCGCGGATCGGGCGCGAGTGCACCGTGACGAGGTAGTTCGCGCCGAGGAAGATGTTCAGCTCGCGCAGCTCGAGCCGGTCGTCTTTGCCCGCGAGCTGCGCCTCGTAGAGCACGACGAAGTAGTAGCCCTCGTACTCTTCGACCTTCGGGCGCTGGTGCTCGCCGCGGCAGTCCTCGATGGAGAGCGGGTGGAAGCCGAACTCCTCGGCGAGTTCGGCGAAGTCTTCGCCCGTCGGGTCGGAGACGTCAGCCCAGACGACGTTGCGCTCGTCCTCGCGCAAGTCGCTGATCTCCGTGACCTCGCACTGGTCGCGGAACTTCTTCGACGCGCTGTTCAGGCAGACCGTCGTGATCAAGTTAAATTTTCCTCGCGTAACGGGGCTGATCAATTATACTTCACACGCGCCTGTAAGACATCACGAACCGTGCAAGCTCGACGATCTCGCACGTCGGAGAGGTGCGACATGGCTACAGGCAGGAAGGCTGGCGGCAAAAAGACGATCCCGCACAAGGAGCCGATGGGCGTCACCGACGTGGTGGCGCTCTTCAGAGAGCGCCAGCCGCTGCGCCGCTTCCTCAAGGTGCTCGGACCCGGCTTGATCACCGGCGCGTCGGACGACGACCCGTCGGGCATCGGCACGTACACCGCCGCGGGCGCCTCTCTCGGCTTCGCCACGCTGTGGACGGCGATCCTGACGCTGCCGCTGATGGCGGTCGTGCAGTTCACCTGCGCGAAGATCGGGATGGTTTCGGGGATGGGGCTCGCCGGGGTGCTGCGCAAGCACTACCCGCGCTGGCTGCTCTACGTCGCCGTCGCGGGGCTCGTCGTCGCCAACACGATCAACGCGGGCACGGACATCGGCGCCATCGCCTCGGCGATCAACATGCTCGCGCCGCCCGTCCCGGCGGTCTGGCTCGTCGTGCCCATCGCCGCCGGGATCGTCGCGCTGCAAATCTGGTGCTCGTACAAGCTCATCGCCAACGTCTTCAAGTGGCTCACGCTCTCCTTGTTCGCCTACGTCGCCGCCGCGTTTCTGGCGCACCCGCAC
>JAIVGV010000477.1 GCA_020201365.1 Acidobacteriota bacterium | reverse complement strand
CTTTCAGGGCTTCACGGTCGTAGAAGTCGGGCTCGCCTGCGGGGCGAGTCTTCCAGCGCTTGTGAATCCAGAGCCACTGATCCGGGTACTTGCGTACCTGTCCCTCGATGGCGGCGGTGAAACGCGCGGTGTTTAACTCGATATCGCGCTCGTGGTCGCCCGTGCGGACTAACTCGACGACGGGGCTACCGTGGAAGACGTAGCGCCCGCGCTCCTCGTGCCAGGGCGCGACGACGGGGATGACGGCGGCGTCCGTGCGAAGCGCCAGGACGGCGATGCCGCTCGTCGTGCAGGCTGGGCGACCGAAGAAGGGGACGAAGACGCCCTCGTGCGGCTGCGTGTTGAGGTCTGCGAGGATGCCGAGCGTGCCGCCCTCGCGCAGTAGTTTCAGCGCGGAGCGCGCGGCCATCTTCTTGTCAATCGAACGGTTGCCGAAGCGCGTCCTGATCTTATCGATCAACTCTTCGACGCGCGGGTTGTCGAGCCGCCGCACCATGAAGCTGAGCGGGTTGTGGAGCGCGGAGTGCGCGAAGGAGAGCACTTCCCACGCGCCGAGGTGCGCGGTGAGGAAGATGATGCCGCGACCGCGCGCCTGCGCCTCGTGCAGGATTTCGATGCCGTCGTACTCGACCAAGTCGCGAAGCTGCGCGGGCGTCATGCGCGGGAAGTGGCTGAAGTAGCCGAGCTGGCGACCCAAGCCCTCCATCGAGCGGCGCAAGGTTCGTCGCCTCTCTTCGGGCGGCATTTCGGGGAAGGCGAGCTCGAGGTTACGAAGACCCGTGCGACGCAAGCCGCGCGCGAGCGAGTAGGCGACGCGCCCGAGCGCGCGCCCGGCGGCGACCGACGCGCGTCGCGGCAACAACCCGAGCGCGCCGAGCAGCAGGCGCACCGCCGCGTATTCGAAGTCGGTCTGAAGTTTGCCGCGCTGTCTGGGCATGACGTTCCGGGGCAAGAGAGCGAGAAGTTTAACCGCCCGCCGCGCCGCTGGCAAACGAGCGAAGCACTCAGCATCCAGTAATCGGCAATCAGCCAAACCGTCTGTCGGGCTCGGGCGCCATATCGGTTAATGAAAGACGCCGCTTGTCGGTTATCATCGTCTCCGTGAACAGCTCAACCTTCCGGCTGACTGCTGATTACTGACCGCTGAGTGTTTCTTCTTCTTCCGCCATGCCTTCCGGCAAGACACACGACGCGATCACCATGATGCTGGCGGTGCCGACGTTCGTCGCCGCGTGGGGCGTGACGCGCTCGGTCGCGCTCGCGTGCGTGGTGACGGCGGCGACTCTGTTCGGCGGGCTGATGTTCGGGCCAGACCTCGACATACAGTCGCGGCAGTACGCGCGCTGGGGCGTCTTCCGCTTCCTGTGGCTCCCCTACCGCGGGCTCTTCCGCCACCGCTCGCGCTGGTCGCACGGCATACTGTTCGGCACGCTCATCCGCGTCGTCTATTTCGTCGCCGTGCTCGCGCTGCTCTCGTCCGCCGCCTTCTACCTCTACATGACCTACGTCGTCGGCAAGCCGCCCGCGCTCGACGAGTTCGCGCACGCCGGGCGCGCCTTCGAGATCGGCTTGCGTTGGCGGGGCGCGCTCCGACAGATCACGCTCGCCACCCTCGCAGGTCTCTGGTGGGGCGCGGCGAGCCACACCGTCACCGACGTGGCTTGGTCGGTCTTGCGCAAAGCCGCACAACTTTTTTAGGTGACAAGTGACGGGTGACAGGTGACAGGAAGAAGGCCGTCAACCGTCAGCCGTGACAAGTAAGATTTGGTTTTACCCGTCACCCGTCACCCGCCACCCGTCACCGCCTTTCAGTGGCCGGTGCGCGTCGCCATCAGCCTCTGCGCCTGGCGACGGACGGCGTCGGAGACGTTGCGGTTCTGCGAGAGGGCTTGGAGGTCGCGCGACTGTATGCGCGTCAGGATCGTCATCGCGGTGGCGAGCGGCGTGCGCGGGTTGCGCGCGAGGTTGTGGATGACCGAGTAGATGCGCGCCCACGCGCGGTTCAAGCCGATCTGCCGCAGCACGTCCTCGGAGATCGTCCGCATCGCGGCAATCGCCTCGACCTCCTGATCGGTGATGCGCGGGTTGTGCACGACCGCCGTCGAGACGACCTTGTTGCCGTCGCGCACGAGGATCGAGCGCGCCTCGCGGTCGCCCTTCATCGCGAGCTTGATGCGATCCTTGACGCTCATCAGCATGATGCGCCGGATGAGCGAGATGCGTTCGGGCGCGGCGTCGCCGACCTCGGCTGAGACCTCCGAGATGATCCGTTCGAGCGTCGCCGCGCGCTGCTCCTCGCTCTCGGCGAACAACTCCTCGTAGCGCTCGAGCGGCAGCCAGGAGTCGTCCAGCTCTTCGTCGGAGACTTCGACGTGCTCCGCGAGCAGCCAGGCGTCTTCGAGCGCGAGGCCCGACGCCGTGCCGATTGACTCGGCTGCCTCGACGAACTCCGCCGCCGCCGCCATCCCGCGCGCGCGCAACTCCCCGGCGACCTGCTTCGCGCCGCGCTCCTTCTCGAAGAACTCGCGCCGCGTCTCCGCCGCGCGCCGCTCCGCCTCGCGCGTGCGCGCGGGGTTTGAGAGCACCGCGTCAATGATCGCGGGCGCGCGGATCAGTCTCTGCTGGTTAACCGTGAGGAGTTCGAGCACCGCGCCCTCATTGCTCGAAGAGGCGAGCGCGACGATGGCCTCGTCCGGCGTGCGCGCGTTCATCGCGACCGCCTCGAGCACCTCCCGCCCACAGTCCGCGCGCGCGGCGAGGTAGGAGAGCACGCGCGGCGAAGCGTTGTCCGACGAAACCGCGCCGAGGAGAACGTCCGGCTGCTGCTCGCCGAGCGTGGCGTCCGCGGCTCGCGCGATCTCGGCGTCGCCGTCTTCGCGAAGGTGCACGAGCACTTCGAGCAGGTCTTCCGCCGCGAGCGGCAGCATCCCCTTCGCCGCCATCAGCCGCGCCTGCGGCGGGGCGGTGCCGCCGACAATCGCCTGCACGACCGGGTTCGTCGAAGTTGTGTTCGCGCTCATCTGCCCGAATGGGGAACTGGCGTGCCCGCGTCAGTAGATGTTGAAGTTGTATTCAATCGTCACGAACTGCGAGACGGGATGGCCGTCCTTGACGGCGGGGATGAATTTGATCCTGTGCGCGGCGTTGATCGCCGACTCGGTTAGTCCGTCGGGGAGGCGTCGGACGGCGAAGATGTATTTTACAGTCCCGTCCGCCGCGAGCACCATCCGCAGGCGCACCGCGCCCGTGACTTGATCCTGACGCGCTCGCTCGGTGTAGAGCGGCTCGGGTCGGCTGATGAAGATGACTTTGGTCGTGACCTCTTTCGCCGTGTAAGGCTCGCCTTCGGCGAATCGGCTCGCTCCGTCCGATCTGCTGTAAACGCGCACCGTCTCGATCTGCTCGCGCAGCGAGGCCACTTCTTCGCTGAGCGGCGAGTTCTTCCCGTCGCCATGCGGGTTGAGCTTGACGAACCTCTCCAAAGTCTCCTGCGCCTCGTCCATGCGCTCCTTAGTCTTATTCAGCAGCACCTCGCGCACGTCCGGCGTCTCGTCCAGCGCGGTGGCGAGCGAGTTTCCGCCGATGCCGAGCAGCGACTCTATTTTCAGGTAGA
>JAIVGV010000019.1 GCA_020201365.1 Acidobacteriota bacterium | reverse complement strand
GTGTGTAGCTTCACGCTCGCAACTAACGAAAAGCGCAAAGACCGTACGGGCGAAACACAAGATATCACGACATGGTTTCGCGTCACGTTATGGGGTCGGCAAGCGGAGGCGGCGTCTCAGTATCTCATGAAGGGGCGCCCCGTCTATGTCGAGGGGCGGCTTCGCGTCGAAGAGTGGACGGACCGGGACGGTCGCCAAAGATACACGCTTGAAGTTCACGCGACAGATATGCAATTCATAGGCGGAAGGGCGGACGAAGGTCTGCCGAAGAATTCGCGGACGGAAAGTAACCCACCCGGCGACGAAGCTTCCAACGCAGACGTGCACGACGACGACATCCCATTCTAAAATCATTGCGCCTACTGCGCGACGCCGGCAGCTAGACATATCCCAGCGCTCTCAGCTTTTGATACCTCCTTCTTTGCCGGTGGGAGGGGGGTAAAGTCATAACCAAATTGAGCTCCTCGAAGATTGCTGCATCCAGAATTTTCGCAGCCATCCTAGGGTCCGCGTGCGCACCGCCGACTGGCTCTTCCACAATTCGGTCAATGATCCCCGCCCGAAATAGGTCTGGCGCAGTTAACTTAAGAGCTTCCGCCGCGAGCGGAGATTTAGCGGCATCCTTCCATAAAATAGCCGCGCACCCCTCGGGTGAAATGACCGAATAGATCGCGTTCTCAAGCATAAGGACGCGGTCGCTAATGCCTATCGCCAACGCACCCCCAGATCCTCCTTCGCCAATAATTGCAGTAACGACCGGAATCTTCAATTTGGCCATCTCAAGTAAATTTCGGGCGATTGCTTCTGCTTGCCCGTGCTCTTCCGCGTCAATACCTGGGTATGCGCCCGGGGTGTCGATGAAAGTCAATACGGGGCGGTTGAATTTCTCAGCCAGTTTCATAAAACGTAGGGCTTTGCGATACCCCTCAGGCTTGGGCATTCCGAAGTTCCGGAGCCTTCTTTGGCGCGTATCCCGCCCCTTCTGTTGCCCAACAACCCCAACCTGAAAGCCCCGGAAGTTAGCAAATCCGCAGACTAACGCCGGATCGTCCGCCATACGCCGGTCACCGAAAAGCTCGATAAAGTCCTCAAATACATACTCAATATAGTCCGACAGGTAAGGGCGCGAAGAATGCCGGGCATTCATCACCCGCTGAATAGAGAGGGGCTGACTAGAATTCATTGAATACTCCTTACTATCACCTAAATGCTTAATAAGCACTGGCTTAGTTTTTTAAGCATTCGTTAACAATTATTCCCATTCGATCGTGCCTGGGGGCTTGGAAGTAATGTCGTAAACCACACGGTTTACACCCCGTATCTCTGCGACGATGCGGCCGGAAATACGCGCTAGAACATCGTAAGGGAGCCGCGTCCAATCTGCCGTCATGCCGTCTGAGCTATTAACCACACGGATGGCAATAACTTTTTCATAAGTGCGGAAATCCCCCATCACGCCAACAGACGAAACTGGGAGCAGGACAGGAAAAGCCTGCCAAACTGAATCGTAAAGATCGGCGGATCTAAGTTCCTCTTCGACAAGGACATCGGCCGCTCTTAGAACTTGCAAGTTAAATTCGGTTATTTCCCCAATTATTCTTACAGCATTCAGGATCGCCAAAATGTGCCGCCTCATTTTCAAATACCTCTATAAAGACTTGCCCGATAATACGCCTTTTCTGTTCGGGGTCGGTAACGCCAGCTAACGCACTCAAAAATCGCTCCCCCGCACGGACGCCGTGAACATTTAGGTCCGTGAACTGCTTGAAGAGGTTAATAATTGACTCGAATTCACCTTCACGCATGAGCCCCGTGTCAACGAAGACACAGGACTGCTTTTTACCAATCGCACGATGAACAAGCGATGCGGCAACCGTGGAATCCACACCGCCCGACAGCGCGCAAATGACACTTTTATTTTGCACCCGGCTTCGAATAGCGTTGACTTCCCTCTCAATGATTGACGACGGCGTCCAGTCGGCATGTGCGCCGCAGATATTTAGGACAAAGTTACGCAGTATCTCGATCCCGAGCGGTGTATGCGCTACCTCCGGGTGGAATTGCACGCCGAATAAACCTCTGTTTAAATTCTCGAATGCGTTAAGCGCGTTTGCTGTTCTGGCTGTGGATCGAAATCCGGCTGGCAAGGTTGTGACGTAGTCTCCGTGACTTAACCACGCGTCAATCTCATTGGGCAGCCCTTTAAAGAGAGGACTGCTTTGTTCTGTGATTGTTAGGCGGGCGTAGCCATACTCCTTATTTTGAGATGGATTCACTTCACCGCCCAGCTCGACAGTTAATAGCTGGAACCCGTAACAAATGCCTAAGACGGGGCACTTCACTTGTTCCAACAGATTGTTTGTGAGCCTGGGGGCGCCGAGATCATATACAGAGGAAGGTCCGCCCGAAAGGATCAACCCCGTCGGGTTCAGTTCCAAGACGTGAGAGATGGGCGCATTGTAAGGGTAGATTTGACAGTAGACGTTAAGTTCCCTGATGCGGCGGGCGATGAGTTGGGTGTACTGTGATCCAAAGTCTAAAATTACAATGGTGTCATATTTCGCTATCGAATGAGTCGTCAAGAATACCTCCCCCTTCTCCCCTGGCATGCCAAACTTCGATATATTTAGAACTGCCCTATGCGCCCGACAGAGCGCTGCAGCCGGACTCCATGATAACGATCGAAGGTTAGTTCATGAGGGCATCTTTTTCAACTGCGATCCAAAAAGCCATCCTTGTGGTTCTTCTGATGGCTTGCCCAACCTTCGGGGAGCCGGGTACGTATCAGGCTCTACCTCTCTCGATCCCGCTCGCCTTCAGATGGGGGTATGCTTCCGAAATCTTATCAACACTTCAACCCGCCTGCGGCGGGCAAGCAGTGTATGTCCCGCTTTCGGATGGGACGTTAATATCACTAAGCACGCGCGACGGTCAATTAGGGTGGAAAACGGATACGGGCGGAAGCTTCCCTACCCCGCCCGCGGTCAGCGGGCAGAGCGTTTATGTGCTTACAGAGGCATTTAAGCTCGGCGACGGCGCAGATTCTGAAAGTGAGCCGACACTCCTTCGCGCGCTCAGCGGTACGAGCGGCATCACCCTCTGGGCACGTAAATTCTCACAACGCGCAGGAGAAGCGGTGTCTGTAAGCGGAGATCAGTTATTCGTCACGTTGGTTAATGAAATTTACGCAATTGATAGACAGGGTGGGCAAGTAAGATGGTCTGCGAAACTCACGCATACAATCGGGGGTGTTAGCGAAACACTTGGCAGCAAACTTTATATCAGCACCCTCGGCAGCTACATTTACGTGCTGGATCAAAATACAGGCAAGACCTTGCAGCGTTATCGGACGCGGGGAGAGATCGCCGTGCCGCCCGTTTTTCACGACGACGTAGTTTATCTGGGGACGGCGGACGGCTACCTATGCGCCTTGCGAGTGTCGGGCGACAATCTAATCACACTCTGGCGTAAAAGGGCGGGCGGGCGTGTGCAGTCGCTTGTTGACGCCGGAGACGGGCTGTTAGTTACGACACCTGATAATTTCGTACAATTCTTCGGCGCGCAGAACGGAAAAAGGCGGTGGAAAAGACTGTTGCCCGCGCGCCTCGCTGAGCCGATTTTGCTTGCCGCTAACGAAGCCCTCTTCGCGCCCCTGGGTGAGGATACTTGTATTGTCTTATCACTGCGCGACGGCAAGCAGCTGAACGCCATCTCGCTCGGTCATGACAACTCTGTCACCGCCGCCCCGACACTTTGCGGCGGACGCCTTATCATTCCGACGCGCGCAGGGCTCATGGCTTTCGCCCCCGCCGGATGATGTCACCTTCCTCTGAGTGCGCCCGGACGCCAAACAATTCTCCCGACACAAAGCCCTTCCGCGCGAGCAGATGCTTCGTGCGGGCGCGAGCCTTTATCGTCGCCGCGGGCTGAAGAATCGGAGAAGGCTCACGAAGCGCGCGACAAGACCGTGGAGGATGTAGAGCGTGACGAAGGTGATGACGATGTAGCGTGAGAAGAGCCAGACGAGCATCCCGACGGCGGCGATGCCGAGGATGACGAAGCGCGTGCCCCGCCCGCCCGTGCCGACGGTCTTGAAGCTCCAATACTTGACCGTGCTCACCATCAGCGCCGCGAGCAGCGCCACGGCGAACATGAGGAGACCGCTGTAAACCCTGCCGACGTCGGGGCTGTAGTAGGAGAGCGGCAGCGGCGCGTAGTGGACGAGCGCGGCGATGAATCCGCCAGCCATCGGGATCGGCAAGCCGACGAAGTTCTTCTTGTCAACCTTAGCGACACCTTCGGCGAGCACGCGCGGTCGGCTCGCCTGTACGTTGAAGCGCGCGAGACGGAACGCGCCGCAGATGAGGAACATGAATGAGAAGAACCAGCCGAGCGAGTGCGCGCGGCTGCCCTCGGCGAGCGCCGAGCCGTAGCCCCAGGCGTAGGCGAGGACGGCGGGCGCGATGCCGAAGGTGAGGACGTCGGCGAGCGAGTCGAGCTGGATTCCCATCTCGGTCGTCGTCTTCGTGAGTCGCGCGATGCGACCGTCGAGCGCGTCGAAGACGAACGCCCAGCCGATGGCGTGCGCCGCGTTGTCGAAGTGCGCCGCCGCCGCCGCGAGCTGCGTCTGCGTGCCGCCCTCCACGAGCTGGAAGCCGCGCAGCGCAGCCATCACGGCGTAGAAGCCCATCCCGATGTTCGCGGCGGTGAACGCGGAAGGGACGACGTAGAGCCCCTTCTTGATGCCGCGGCGCGGCGGCTGCCGCGGGCTCTCCCCTTCCCTCTTCAGCGGATGCACGCTCACGACTTCAGCCTCCCGACCACGCTCAAGCCCCCGCGCACGCGCTCGCCGACGCGCGCCTCGACCGCGACCTCCGGCGGCAGGACGAGGTCGGTTCGCGAGCTGAACTTGATCATGCCGAAGCGCTCGCCCAGGGAAAGACTGTCGCCGACGCGCTTCCAACAGACGATGCGGCGCGCGAGCACGCCCGCGATCTGCTTGCAGACGACCGTCATGCGCGCGCCCTCGATGGTCAGGCTGTTCTGCTCGTTGACGAGGCTCGCGTCCTCGCGCGTCGCGATGACGAACCTGCCGCGCGTGTACGTCACGTCCGTGATCTCGCCCGCGATGGGCGCGCGGTTGACGTGCACGTCGAAGACGCTCAAGAAAATGCTGACGATCGTCGGCGAGCCCGGGTCGTTCGCGTCGAGCGCGGCGACGCGCGTCACGCGACCGTCGGCGGGCGCGAGGACCAGGCTCTCGTCAGCCGGCGCCGGTCTGTGCGGATCGCGGAAGAAGAAAGCCATGAAGGCGGCGACCACGAGCAGCGCCGCGCCGACGTACCAGTAGCCGAGCGCGAAGGCGACGAAGGCGAGCGCCAGGGGCGTCACGACGAATGGGATGCCGTCTCGTACCATCGAAGTTTCCGGGTCGGATGGGGGAGCCTTTACCGCCGCCTCTGACGCCGCATCAGAATTCATCTCGCGGCGCGGCGCTTCGGGCGTCGGCTTAGTCTCGAAGTCGCGGCTCGCCGGAATGCGCCGCGTCTTCGTCCGCCGGCGACTCCCGTCAACAAGCGCGGGTAAGCCCGCTAGTAGCCTCCGCGCGCTCGCCCATTCTAACAAAAAGGGGCGGGCGGTCGAATCAACCGCCCCGCCCCGAAGCCGGAGCCTAATTTTCCGTTCGCGCGCTTAGTGCGCCGACGCGGTCACCTTCTGGTGGCGCAGCATGATTTCGTGCATCTGATCTTTAACAGCCAGCTTCTTCTTCTTCAGAGTGATCTCTTCCAACTGCTCTTCGTCGTTCGGGTACGGCAGCGCGGACAGCTCGCTCAGGCGCGCCTCGTAGCGACCGTGCTCGCGCGCCAGCTCGCGGAACTCCGGGTCGCTCATGATCAACTCCTGCTTCAAGCTGTCCGCGTTCGATGTTTCCATTTCGGGAAGCCTCCTTTTGGCAGTTGCGTCGTTGGGTCGGGGCGGGCGGCGACGGAGATCAACGTCGGCTACCTAGCGTCGCCCCGCGCGGCTTACGTCCGCGGCTGAAGGTTAATCAAAACGACGGCGCGAATCAAGCCCTCGGCGCGAGCCGCTTGCGCATCACGAGCGCGTCTTCCGCCGGGTCCTGGTAGTAGTTGCGACGCCTCCCCGCGATCTCGAAGCCGTGCGCGCCGTAGAGCGCCTGCGCGGCGACGTTTCCGGCGCGGACTTCGAGGAAAGCCTCGCGCGCGCCGAGCGACTCGGCGGCCGCGAGCGCGCGCCGCAGCAGCTCGCCGCCCACGCCGCGCTGCCGCAGACTCACGCGCACGCCGATGTTGTTGACGTGCATCTCCTCCGCGCCCACGCGCGCGGCGACGAAGCCGAGCAGGTACTTGCCTTCGCCGTCGGGCGGGTCGCGCCGCGCGACGAACATGATCGAGTCGCCGCGCTCGAGCTCCGCATTGTACGAGTCCCAGCCCCAACGGCTCAGCCCCGAAGTCTCTTCGATCTCGACGACCTCCAAGAGATCGTGCGCCGACATCGGCGCAATCTTGTAATACAACTCCCTGCCCCTCGCTCGCTCTACCCTCGACATCGTTCTTTCAGCTCCGCGTCCGACAACCTCACATACTCCGCGCGCAAATCTTCCGCACGCACCACGTCACCAGCCAGAGACCTTATCAGACCCAGCCGCGCCATCTCGTCGGCGTAGTCGTCCGCGGCTCGCGCGAGCGTCCAGACGCGCTCCCCGTCAACGTCACGCGCGGAGTCGCCCTGCTCGCAGAACTCCATGCCGGCGCGCCCAGCCGTCTCGCGCAGCTGCGCCGCGTGCGCGTGCGCGCCGCCGCCAGCCCACGTCACAGACTCGCGCTGCTCGCAGGCGCGCGCGACGAGCGTCGAAGGGCTGACGTGCGCGGGCGCGTCCAGCGCGACGACGCGTGCGTCCGGCAGGATGCGGAAAGTCTGCGCGAAGACCTCCCCCCTGCCCGCCGGGATGAGCGCGATCGTGCGCGCCGACTCGCCCGCCGAGAGCGCGACGACTTCGAGCGTCGGCACCGCCGCGACGGATCGCGCGAGCACGGAGGCGAAGGCCTTGATCGTCGCGAGCCCCGCGCGCAAGCCCGTGAAGCTGCCGGGTCCCCGCGCGACGGCGTAGAGTTCGATCTCCGTGAGCGAGACGTCGGCTTCGCGCAACGCCTCGTCTATCTGCGCGAGCAGGACGGACGACTGCGCGCGCTGCGCCCCCTCGCGCACCCTCGCGACGACGCGCGAGCCGCGCGCGACGGCGACCGAGCGCACGTCCGTCGCCGCGTCAACGCAGAGCACGAGCGGCTCGCGGGCGGGCGACGGAGAGTACGCCGTTTCGGTGTCGGCTCGCGCGCCGCGCGGCGGATGAAGAGTCGCGTTCGACATGCCTCGAAGTATGGCGCGATTATAGGCGCGTCGTTTCGCGCGTAGCAAACGCGATCTATTTTCACGGCGCAATCGCGCGGAAATCGGTTCAGGGGCTGTTGCGGGAAACGTCCGAGGCAGATTCAGCGGCTCGGCGCGCCCGCGCGGGCGCGCCGCGTGTCGTCGCCGCCGCCGCGCCCCGTCCGCTCCTTCTCGACGATCTCCTGCTTCAGCTCGTGCTCGATCTTCTCGCCCTTGATGTCGAGGCGTAGGCGGTTGTAAATGCTCATGTACTGGTTGGCGATCCAGACGAGGGCGAGCCACGCGACGAGGTAGCCGCGCCAGCCCGTGTAGAGGAGTTGGAAGCGCATCAGCGCGACGAAGGCGGCGGCCACGTAGTGGCTGAAGCAGTACTCGCACGTGAAGAGGTAGAAGAATTTTCGCTCGTACCAGCGGCGGCAGTCGCGGCTCTTCGCGGCGCAGTACTCGCGCGGCTCGCGGAAGACCTCCTCGTGCGTCACCGTCCAAGCCGCGCACGCCACCGGGATCGCCAGCACGAACAGCGCGACGAGTTGTGCCGTCAGACTCATCCAAACTTCCCCCGGACTCAATCGTTAGACCAACGCCTTCACGATAGTATCGCGGCGCGCGCGAAGATGGTTTCAATTTTTGTTAATAGCTCAGAGCAGTCAGTCACCGCGGAGGCGCAGAGGGCGCGCGGAGGAAGCGCAGAGAAATCCACAGCGCGATCTCTGCGATTCTCTGCGCCTCTGCGGTGAGGGCATTTTACGCTCCCGTTCAAGTTGAAATTGATCAGCGTCGCGCACGCTTGCCGACGGTCGCCCCGCCGTGCAATAGTCTCGGCACAGTTGAGAGTCCCGCGCGACCTCAAACGCCTTCGAGCCATGACCGAATCCACACTCACGCCGATGCTCCGGCAGTACCACGAGCTGAAGCGGCAGCACCCCGGCACGCTCCTCTTCTTCCGCCTCGGCGACTTCTACGAGCTGTTCTTCGACGACGCCGTCACCGGCGCGCGCGAGATGGAGATCACTCTGACCGCGCGCCACAAAGAACGGGGCGCGCCGATCCCCATGTGCGGCGTGCCCCATCACGCCGTCTCGACCTACGTCGCCCGACTCATACGCAAAGGCTACCGCGTCGCCATCTGTGAGCAGACCGAAGACCCCAAGCAGACGAAGAAGCTCGTGCGCCGCGAGGTCGTGCGCGTCGTCACGCCGGGGACGGCGATTGATCCGCAACTCGTCGAGGCGCGCGAGTCGGTCTATCTCGCCGCGCTCTGCACGGCGGGCGACGCGTTCGGCGCGGCGTTCCTCGATCTCTCGACCGGCGAGTTCTGCGCCACGCAGGCGCGCGGGCACGACGCCTGGGCGCGCATCCGCGCCGACATCGAATCCTACGCCCCGCGCGAACTCCTCTTCCCCGCCTCGCTCTCGACGCTCGTCCGCGACGGCATCTCCGCGCGCGAGCACACCGCGCCGCTCCCGCTCACGCACGCGAACGGCGCGACGCGCGACGCGACAGACGCCGCGCGCGAGGCGGAGACTTCAGAAGCCGGGGCGACCGACGCCGGCGACGAAACGAGCCGCGCGGACGCCGAGAAGAACAGATCGAACGTCGTCCCCTTCCCACGCGCGGCGCCACTCGATCAATCTCGTCGCGGGGTAGGCATGGCGCTCACGCCGATCGACGACTGGCTGTGGGAGCCGACCGAGTGCGCCGCGCTCCTGCTCGAACAGCTCGGCGCACGCACCCTCGATGGCTACGGTCTCGCGGAGAAGATTGCCGCCGTCGCCTCTGCGGGCGCGTGCCTGCGCTACGCGCGCGAGACGCAGCGCGAGGCGGTCGCGCACGTCAACGACATCACATTTTTTGAGACGCAAGATCATCTCGCCCTCGACTCCGTGACGGTTCGCAACCTCGAACTCGTCGAGTCGCAGACGGGCGCGGGGCGCGCGGCGACGCTCGTCGGCGTTGTTGACGAGACCGTGACGGGCATGGGCGCGCGCCTGCTGCGCGGCTGGCTGCTCCGCCCCTCCGTGCGTCGCGGCGAGATCGAGGCGCGACTCGGCGCGGTCGGCGAGCTGCAACGCTCGCAGATCAAGCGCGACCGCCTGCGCGCGCCGCTCAGAGAGATCGCAGACCTCGAGCGCCTCACCGCGCGCGTCAACATGAACACGGCGACGCCGCGCGATCTCTGCGCGCTGCGCCGCTCCCTCGATCAAGTCCCGCCGATCCGCCAGTCGTTATCGGACGCCGAAGCCTCGCTGCTGCAAGTCCTGCGCGAAAGCGCCGACGGACTCGCGGACGTTCGCGACACGGTCGCGCGCGCGATCAGCGACGATCCGCCGATCAACCTCTCAGACCTCGGCGCCGTCCGCGACGGCTACTCCGCGGAACTCGACGAGCTGCGCGCCGTCAACCGCGACGCCAAGCAGACGATCGCCGCGCTCGAAGCGCGCGAGCGTGCGCGCTCCGGCATCGCGAACCTTCGCGTCCGCTTCAACAACGTCTTCGGCTACTACATCGAAGTCTCCAAAGGCGCAGCCGCGCGCGTGCCCGCAGACTACGAGCGCCGCCAGACGCTCGCCAACGCCGAGCGCTTCTCGACGCCCGAACTAAAAGAGTGGGAGCAGCGCATCCTCGGCGCGGAAGATCGCATGCGCGAGCTCGAAGCGACGATCTACGCCGAAGTCCGCGCCGCGGTCGCGCGCGAGACGAAGCGCCTGCAAGCGACCGCGCGCGCGCTCGCCGCGCTCGACGCGCTCGCCGGGCTCGCCGAAGTCGCCGCGCGCCGCCGCTACGCGAAGCCGCAGCTTCACGACGCGGACGAGATCGAGATCAGGCAGGGCCGCCACCCCGTCGTCGAGGCGACGGCGGACGCGCCCTTCGTCCCGAACGATCTCTACATGAACAACTCGACGGATCGCCTCCTCATCATCACGGGTCCGAACATGGGCGGCAAATCCACGATCCTTCGACAAGTCGCCCTGATCTCGATCCTCGCCCAAGCCGGATCGTTCGTCCCCGCGGAGAGCGCGCGCCTGCCGATCCTTGATCGCGTGTGGACGCGCGTCGGGGCGTCGGACGATCTCGCGCGCGGGCGCTCGACCTTCATGGTCGAGATGACGGAGACGGCGGCGATCCTGCACAACGCCACGCCGCGCTCGCTCGTCCTCCTCGACGAGATCGGTCGCGGCACGGCGACGTTCGACGGACTCTCCATCGCGTGGGCGGTCGCGGAATTTTTGCACGACTCGCCGGAACACGCCGCGAAGACACTCTTCGCCACGCACTACCACGAGCTGACGGAACTCGCCGAGCGGCTGCCCGGCGCGCAGAACTACCGCATCCGCGTCGCCGAGCGCGAGGGCGAGGTGATCTTCCTCTACCGGCTCGAACGCGGTCGCGCCTCGAAGTCCTACGGCATCGAGGTCGCGCGGCTCGCTGGATTGCCGCCCGGCGTGCTCGAGCGGGCGCGCGACGTGCTGCAACGACTCGAACGTTACGAGCTCGACGTCTTCGCGGATCAGATCGACGAGAAAGGCGCGGGCGGCGGCGCGGACGGGCGCGCCGCGCAGTCGGCAAACGATCAGAACGGCGGCGCGCTCGCCTCAGCCGCGCGCCGCGCCCGCCGCCGCGCGGTCGCGGCGCAGGCGACACTCTTCGACGCGGTGAACCAGAGTTTGCTTGACGAGCTACGCGCCTCTGAGTTAGAAAAACTCTCGCCGGAGGAAATTCGCGCGCTACTCGTTGACATACGCAAGCGAATCGTTTGACCACGAACAACACCAACCCGCCCCCTACGGAAAGCCCCCGCACTTCGCCCTGCGCGCACGAACGCGCGCCGATCGGCACGTCGCCACGTCTCCCCCTGACAGTCCGAGCTTGCCCGGTGGCGCGGCGTCGCCCGCGCGTCGAGCCCGCGCCAGTCCGCGCCTGAAAAATTTTCCCGATGCTCGAAAAACTCCTCTCGCTGCCGCTGGAACAGAAGATCGGGCAGATGCTCTACGTCGGTCTGCCCGCGACCGAGTTCGACGCCGAGACGCGCGCGCTCGTCGAGCACGTCAAGCCCGGCGGCGTGATCATCTTCGGTCGCAACGTCGCGTCCGCGGAGCAACTGCGCGGGCTGCTCGACAGCGTGCGGGAAGTCTCGCACGTCGAGCCGCTCTTCGGCATCGATCAGGAGGGCGGGCTCGTTGACCGGCTGCGCAAGATCTTCACGCCGATGCCCGCCGCGCGCACGATCCGGCAGCACGGCGATCTCGCCGGCGCGCGCGCTCTCGGTCGCATCACGGGCGAAGTCCTGCGGCTGCTCGGCTTCAGCATGAACTTCGCGCCGGTGCTCTCGATCATGACGGACGACCGCGACCTGCTCTCGAACGGGCTCTACTCGCGCTCGTACGGTCGCTCGCCCGGCGAAGTCTTGGGCTACACGATGGTTTACCTGCGCGGTCTGCAGCGCACGGGCTGCCTCGGCTGCGGCAAGCACTTCCCCGGCATCGGCGCGGGCGAGGTTGACTCGCACGACGAGATGCCCGTCATAAAGCTCACGCACGACGATCTGCTCGCGCAAGACCTCGCGCCCTACATCGAGCTCTTCCAGCGCGAGGACAACATGGTGCGCGCCGTGATGGTGAGCCACGGCGGCTTCCCCAACATTGATCTGCGGCGCGGCACGGCGGGCGGTCGTCTCGTCCCCGCCTCGATCAACACCGAGATCGTCACCAAGCTCCTGCGCGAAGAACTCGGCTACACGGGTCTCGTCGTCACGGACGATCTGGAGATGGGCGCCATCGCGCGCCACTACGAGATCGAGGAGACGGTGCGCCTCGCCGTCGAAGCGGGCGAAGACATGATGCTCATCTGCGCGAGACCGGACCTTATCAGACGCGGGTACGAGTCGCTGCTCCAAGCCGCGCGCGACAAACTCATCAGCGAGGAGCGCATCGACACCTCGCTGCGCCGCATCGCCGCCTACAAGTCGCTCGCGCAGCCGCCGCTCGCGTTCGACCGCGCGCGCCTCGAGCAGTTGGCGGAAGAGACCGCCGCGCTCAACCGTAAGCTCAACTACACCTACGGAGGCAAAATCTGATGACGACGCGAAAACTCTCCGCCCTCGTCACGCTCGCCCTCGCCGCGGCGCTTCTCCTTCTCGGCGCGTGCCGACGCGGCGCGACGGGCGCCTTCGTGTTGGTGCTCGAAGCGAACCCCGACCCGCGCGCGCTGAACCCTCTGATCGCGGGCGACGCGGCGAGCGAGCGCTACCGCCAGCTGCTGTTCAACTCGCTGATGAAGAAGGACGAGCGCTTCGACTACGTGCCCGAACTCGCGACGGGCGCGCAAGTCTCCCCCGACGGCCTGACCGTCACCGTCACCGTGCGCGACGGCGTGAAGTTTCACAACGGCAAGCCGCTCACCTCCGCCGACGTGAAGTACACCTTCGACAAGCTGCTCGCCTCCACCTCGCCCAAGTCCGCCTCCTTCTACGAAACGGTCGCGCCCGCCGCGACGCAGAGCGCCGACGCGTCGAAGCAGGGGCAGTCCTCGTCCACGCCCGCGCCGACGCGCCAGCCCTTCATCACCTCGATTGACGCGCCCGACGCGCGCACCGCCGTCTTCCATCTGCGCAGACCCTGGCTTGAGCTGTTCGCCAACCTCATCCCCATCGGCATCATCCCCGAAGGCAGCTACGAGACGCAGCAGAGTTCGCCCGTCGGCACCGGACCCTACAAGTTCGTCAGCGCAAACTCGGCGCAGCAGTTCGCCGACTTCGCCGCCTTCGACGACTACTGGGAGGGCGCGCCGCAGGTGAAGAACTTGCGCGTCCGCGTCATCCTCGACGCGGGCACGCAGCAGGCGGGACTCTTGAGCGGCGAAGTTGACCTGGCGGTCAACACCGCGCTCACGCCCGACACCTACACGAACCTCGCGAAGGGGCCCACCCTGCAAGTCGTCCAGTCGCCCGGCGCGAACGTCCAGTACATCGCCTTCAACACGCAGCACGCGCCGCTCTCGGACGCGCGCGTGCGACAGGCGATCGCCTACGCGATCAACCGCGAAGACATCATCAAGAATCTCCTGCAGGATCAGGCGCGCGTCGCGCACTCCATCGTCCCGCCCGAATCCTGGGCGTACAACGAGGGCAAGACCTACTCCTTCGATCCGGCTCAGGCGAAGCAACTTTTGGACGACGCGGGGCTCAAAGACCCGGACGGCGACGGCGTGCGCAAGCGCTTCGACAAGCCGCTCGCGTTTAAAATCTCCGCGACGAACGCCGTCGGTCGCCAGACCGCCGGGATCATCCAGAACGCGCTCGCGGAGGTCGGCGTCCCCGTGGACATCCAGACGCTCGAAGACAACACGATGCGCGATCAGGTGCAGAAGGGCGACTTCGACATGACGATGGGGCGCTGGGTCGGCGGCAACCAGGACCCGATCTTCCTGCGCGATCTCTTCACCTACCTCCAAGGCAAAGAGAACCGCTTCAACCGCAGCCGCTATTCCAACCCCGAACTCGACAAGGTGCTCGCCGCCGCCACCTCCACCGCCGACCGCACGCGCGCGCGCGAGCTCTACGCGCAGGCGCAACAGCTCATCAGCAACGACGTGCCGATGCTGCCGCTCTGGTACTGGAACAACATCGTCGTCGCGAAGAAAACGGTCTCCAACATCAGCGTCCCGCCGAGCGGCGACTGGACGTTCGTCAGGAATCTGACGGTGGCGAAGTGAGAAAAGCGGCGGGCTACTGACCCTCAACCGCGGCGACGATCTCGCGCCAGGCGATCACGCCTTCGCGGATCAGACGCGGCTCGCGCCCCGTCACGTCAACGACGGTCGAGGGCAGCTCAGTGCGAGCCGCGCCGCCGTCGGCGACGAGATCGAGTCCCGACGGGAACGCGCGCAGAACTTCTTCCGCAGTCCGGCACGGCGGCTCGCCCGCGCGGTTCGCGCTCGTCGCCGTGAGCGCGCCGCCGCACGCGCGCACGAAGGCGCGCACGTCGTCGTCGTCCGGCAGGCGCACGCCGACCGTGCCCGTGCCCGCCGTCAACTCTTCCGGCAAACCCTCGCGAGCCAACGCGACGAGCGTCAGCGCGCCAGCCCAGAAACGCGCGGCGAGCAGCGCGAACAGATCGGAACGCGCCGCGACGAAGCGATCCGCCTCCGCCGCGTCGCTGACGACGACGAGGATCGGCTTGCCTTCCCTGCCCTTCAACTCGTTCACGGCGCGCACCCCGCGCGGATCGGAAGGGTTTGCGCCCAGCCCGTAGAAGGTGTCCGTGCGGAACGCGACGACGCCCCCGCGCGCGACCACCTCGCGCGCACGCTCGTGCGCCTCCGCGCCGTCGCGGGCGTGCGGCGTGCGCGTCTCTCCCGCTTCGTCTGTCATCCCCGAATCAGGATTGCCCTGCCCCGCCAGCCGTAATCGAATGGAACTAGAGCCCCTCGCCCGTCTCTGGCGGACGAAAAACGGCGCGCGCCGCGAGAGTTTAAGTTAAAATGCGCCCATGCCGACAGCCGCGAAGAAGCGCGACATTGACTTGAGCGAATTCCCGCCGGGCGCGCTGGCGA
>JAIVGV010000018.1 GCA_020201365.1 Acidobacteriota bacterium | reverse complement strand
TGATGCGCGATCCGTTCACGATCACCTCGCCCGGCTTCGTCGGCGCGGATCGACGCGCGCGCGTCGTCTTCTTCCTTCTGAACCTAGACCTGCTCGCGGGCGAGGACGCGCGCGCGCTCTCGGCGGACGCCGAGGACGGCGCCGGAATTCGCTACGAGCTGACGGTCGAGGACGTGCGACCCGTGCCCGGCTACGAGGCGATCCAGCAGATCACGGTGCTGCTCGATCCCGCGATGGCGAACGTCGGCGACGTGCTCGTGCGCATCAACCTGCACGGCGTCGCGTCGAACCGCGCGCGCATCAGCATGGGCGCTGTGACGGCGACCCCGGCGGACGATCCCGGCTCAGTCCCGCAGCCCGCGCCGACGACTCTGCCCCCGCCGACGCCGACGCCCACGCCCAACCCGTACACCGATCCCGCCTCCGCGTCTTACGCCGACACCGTGCGCCTGCTCGAACAGGCGACTTGGGGTCCGACCAACGCGGACATCCAGCACGTTCAGTCAATCGGCTTCCGCGCGTACCTCAACGAGCAGTTCGCCGCGCAGCCCGCCTTCCCCAACGATCAGTACGGCGGGGCGGACTACCCCGATCTGACGCTCATGCCCGGCGACAGCACGCAGGGCTGTCCCGCGGGCAGCGCCGCGACGTGCTTCCGCGACAACTACACGATGTACCCGCTCCAGGCGCGCTTCTTCCAGAACGCGCTGAGCACGAGCGCGCAGTCGGATCAGTTGCGCCAGAGGGTCGCGTGGGCGCTCCACCAGATTTTCGTCGAGTCGGGGCGCGACATTAATCAGCCCTCCTGGATGGCTTACTACCTCCAGATTCTCGACCGCGACGCCTTCGGCAACTTCCGACAGCTCCTGCAAGACATCACGTTTAACCCCGGCATGGGTCGCTACCTCGACACCGTCGGCAACAACAAGAGCGCGCCGAACGAGAACTACGCGCGCGAGGTGATGCAGCTCTTCTCCGTCGGTCTCTACCAGCTCAACACCGACGGAACCTACAAGCGCGACGGGCAAGGCAACCTGATCCCGACCTACGATCAGACGACCGTCACGCAGTTCGCGCGCGTCTTCACGGGGATGGTCAACGCCGCGCCGCCCGCGGGCACGCAGGGCGTCGTCAACTACAAAGACCCGATGGTCGTGCGCGAGGCGAACCACGACACGGGCGCGAAGACGCTCCTGAACGGCGCGACGATCCCCGGCGGCAACACGATGACCGACATCAACGCCGGTCTCGACAACATCTTCAACCACCCGAACGTCGGACCCTTCATCGGCAAGCAGTTGATCCAGCACCTCGTGACGAGCAACCCGTCGCCCGCCTACGTCGAGCGCGTCGCGCGCGCCTTCAACAACGACTGCGACGCCCTCTACCCGGACAACTGTACGGGCGTGCGCGGGAGCATGAAGGCGGTCGTCCGCGCCGTCCTGCTCGACCCCGAAGCGCGCGGCGACGTGAAGACCGATCCGAAGTACGGGCGCTTGCGCGAGCCCGTGCAGCTCATCAACAACGTGCTGCGCGCCTTCAACGCCTCGGCGTTCGGCAACCCTTCGGCTCCGTCCGACGGCGTCGTCGCGCAGGGCTCGACGCGCGGCGATCTGCCGAACAACTTGGACGAGCCGGTCTTTTTGCCGCCGACGGTCTTCAGCTACTACACGCCGCTCTACCAGGTGCCGGGCACGACGCTCTACGGTCCCGCCTTTGAGATTCTCTCGACCTCGACCACGCTCCGGCGCGCCAACACCGTCAACACGCTCGTCTATCAGGGCATCTCGACGAACGCGAACACGCCCGCGGGCACGCAAGTAAACCTCAATAATTTGACCGCGCTCGCCGACAACCCGTCGGCGATGGTTGACGCGCTCAATGCACTGCTGCTGCATAACACGATGAGCGCCGCGATGAAGTCGCAAGTTCTGAGCGCGGTCAACGGCATCCCGGCGACCGACGCGGGCTATCAGTTGAAGCGCGCGCGCACGGCGGTCTATCTCGTCGCCACTTCGCAGCAGTACCAAGTCCAGAGGTGAGTAACACCATGTCGCAAACTCGCAGAGACTTCCTCAAGCACACGGGCTGCGCCGCGCTCGGCACGAGCCTGCTCGCCGCCGGGATTCAGGACTTCGCCCTCGTGCGCGCCTTCGCGGACACCGCGGCGACAGACTACAAGGCGCTCGTCTGCGTCTTCATGCAGGGCGGCAACGACGGCAACAACACGGTCGTCCCCGTTGACCCGACGCGCTTCGCGCAGTACACCAACGCGCGCTCCGCCGCAGGTCTCGCGCTGCCCGCGCCCGGGCAGACCGGCGGCTTGCTCCCGCTCAACCAGTCGCCCGGTCAGGTCACGCGCGGCGAGCAGTACGGCTTGCATCCGAGCATGGCGGAGATTCAGTCGCTCTACAACGGCGGCAAGGCGGCGGTGCTGTGCAACGCCGGACCGCTCGTCGAGCCCTTGACGAAGACGACCTACCAGAACGGCACGGGCAAGCGTCCGCAGCAGCTCTTCTCCCACTCCGATCAGGTCAACCAGTGGCTGACCTCCGTCTCGAACACCGACAGCCAGACGGGCTGGGGCGGGCGCACCGCCGACCACGCGGGCGTCTTGAACGGCGCGGCGACCTTCCCGCAGATGATCTCGATTGCGGGCGTCAACCTCTTCGTCACGGGGCAGACGACGCGCCCGCTCGCCATCGGCGACTCGAACACGCCGCTCGCCAACGTCCTGCCCCTCAACAACGCCGCCAACACCGCCGACACCTCGAACTACACCGCCGCCGAGAACAACGCGCGCCGCGCCTCGTTCGACGCCATCCGCGCGCTCGTCTCGCCGTCGGACAAATTGCCGAAAGCCGCCGCCGACGTGACGACCTCCGCGCTCGTGACCAGTGCCGCGCTCGCGAGCGCGAACCCGTCGATCACGACCGCCTTCCCGAACACTTCAATCGGTCGCCAGCTCCTGCAGATCGCGCGGCTCATCGCCATCCGCGACACGCTCTCGATGAAGCGTCAGATATTTTTCGCGCAGCTCGGCGGCTTCGACACGCACAACAACCAGATGGCTGCAGGCTCGCAGTCGTCGCTGCTCCAACAACTGAGCCAAGCCGTCAGCGCCTTCTACAGCGCGACGGTCGAGCTCGGCGTCGAGTCGAACGTCACCACGTTCACGCTCTCCGACTTCGGTCGCACGTTCCAGCCCGCCGGATCGGGCGCGTCGGTCGGCTCGGATCACGCCTGGGGCAACCACCACTTCGTCGTCGGCGGGGCGGTCAGAGGCGGCGACTTCTACGGCACGTACCCGACGCTCGTCATGGGCGGAGCCGACGACACCGACGGCGGCTCGAACCCGCGCGGTCGCTGGATACCGACGACCTCGGTGGATCAGTACGCCGCCACACTCGCCGCGTGGTACGGTCTCTCGCAGAGCGACCTGCCGCTCGTCCTGCCGTCCGTCGCACGCTTCGCGACGCCGAACCTCGGCTTCATGCTGCCGTAGCGGAGCGAACGACTCGTTAAAGATCAAATAGGGAATTAGGTTCATGCGCCGCACCAACCTCGCAAAGCTCTGCGCCGTCGCGCTCTTCGCCGCGCTCGGCGCGTTCGCGCTCTTCGACGATCAACTCGCCACGCGTAGGGCATACGCGCGCTCGGCGGGTCCCGATCCGGGATTTACGGGCGCGCCCGGCGAGAAGAAGTGCGACGAGTGCCACGTGCCCGACGCGGGCAGCGTCGCGCCCGGCGCGATCCACATCAACGCGCCCGCTTCCTACATCCCCGGACAGACCTACCAGCTCGGCTTCACCTCCTCGAACTCCGACCCGACGCGCGCGCGCTGGGGCTTCCAGATGACCGCGCTCGACGACAACGGCAACCCCGCGGGCACGCTCGCGCCGCTGGGCGACGGTCTCACGCACGTCGTCACGGGCGCGACTGTGAACCCCGCGCGGCAGTACATCGAGCACACGCAGGCAGGGACATTTCAAGGTCAGACGAACGGCGCGAGCTGGTCTTTCAACTGGACTGCGCCCGCGACGGACGCGGGACCTGTCACCTTCTACGTCGCCGCGAATCAGTCGAACGGCGATCAGAGCTCCGCGGGCGACAGCATCACCTCGTCGTTCGTCGTCGTCCCGCCCGCCGCGGCGCAAGGCGACTTCGCGCTCAACTTCACGCCCTCCACGCAAGTCATCATCCCCGGCGCGAGCGCGACCTACACCGTCACCGCCACGCCTTCCGGCGGCTTCACGGGCGCGATCAGCCTGAGCCTCGCGGGGCTGCCTTCCGGCGCGACCGCGAGCTTCAACCCGACCTCGCTCAACGTCACCGACGCCAGCGCGAAGTCCTCGACGCTCACCGTAACGAACGGCGCCGCGACGCCGCTCGGCAGCTTCCCGCTCACCGCGGCGGGCACGTCCGCGAGCCTCACGCACACGGCTGCGGCGACGCTCGTCACGGGTCCGACGATGACGGACGTGAACCTGACCGTGCGTCAAGTCGTCGCGGGGCTGAACCAGCCGACGACGATGGCGTTTCTCGGCAACAACGACTTCCTCGTCTTGGAGAAGGCGAGCGGCAGAGTCCTGCGCGTGACGAACGGCGTTGTCCAATCAACGCCCGTCCTCGACCTGGCGGTCAACAACAACTCCGAGCGCGGTCTGCTCGGCATCGCGCTCCACCCGCAGTTCCCGGCGAACCCGCGCGTCTATCTCTACTGGACGGAAAGCTCGACGGGCGCGGACTCCGCGAACGCCGCCGACGTGCCGCTGCTCGGCAACCGCGTGGACAGCTTCCTCTGGAACGGCTCGGCGCTCGCGCTCGAAAAGAACCTGATCCGCCTGCGCGCCTTCCAGCAGGACGCGGGGCAGGCGTTGTTCGGCAACCACAACGGAGGCGTCATACGCTTCGGCGCGGACGGCAAGCTCTACATCGTCATCGGCGACAACGGTCGGCGCGGGATGATGCAGAACCTGCCCTTCGGTCCTTCCGCCTCGCCGAACGGTCCGACGGTCGCCGACGATCAGTTCGGCGGACCCGAGCCCGACAACAGCCACCTCACCGGCGTCATCATTCGTCTGAACGACGACGGCACGACGCCGACCGATAACCCGTTCTTCAGCGCGCAGACCGGCTTGACGGGCGAAGCGGCGGCGAACGTGAAAAAGATTTTCGGCTACGGCGTGCGCAACAGCTTCGGCATGGCGTTCGATCCCGTGAGCAACTACCTCTGGACGGAGGAGAACGGCGACGACTCGTTCGACGAGGTCAACCGCGTCGTCCCCGGCTTTAACGGCGGGTGGGTTCAGATCATGGGTCCCTCCTCGCGCGTCGCGCAGTTCAAGCAGATCGAGGTGAGCCTCGGCAACTCCTTGCAGCAGAACCGCTGGACGCCCGACCGCATCGCCGACACCCCGGCGGACGCGCTCGCGCGACTCTTCTCGCTTCCCGGCTCGCGCTACACCGAGCCGGAGTTCAGTTGGAAGTTCGCCGTCGCGCCCTCGCCCGTCGGCTTCGTGCGCGGGCGCGGCTTGGGTCCCGCCTTCGAGGGCGATCTGCTCGTCGGAGCCTCCCGCACCACGCTCGCGGGCGGCTACCTCTTCCGCTTCAAGCTCTCGAACGACCGGCGCCACCTCGCGTTCGCCGACGCGCGCCTCGCCGACACCGTCGCCGACAACGCCGCGAAGTTCGATCTCACGGAGAGCGAGTCGCTGCTCGTCGGGCGCGACTTCGGCATCACGACCGACATCGAGAGCGCGCCGAACGGCGACGTCTTCGTCGTCTCGAACACGAACGGCGCGGTTTACGAAATCTCCGCCAAGCCCGACACCGTCCAGTTCGCCTCCGCAAACTTCTCCGCCACCGAGGACGACACCGAGAACGCGCCGCGCGCGACCGTCACCGTGACGCGCGCGGGCGACACTTCCGGCTCGGCGGCGGTCGCCTACCGCACCGTTGACGATCAGCGACCGATCCCCTGCAACCCCGCCGCGCGCGACCAGAACAACAACCCCTTCCCGCAGGGCGTCGCCTTCGCGCGCTGCGACTACGCGAGCACCGGCGGCACGCTCGTCTTCGCGCCGAACGAGACCGCGAAGACCTTCACCGTCCCCGTCATTGACGACGGCTGGGTTGAGCCGAACGAGACGGTTCAGCTCGAACTCTTCAACCCTTCGGGCGCGTCGCTCGGCGCGCAGCCGACCGCGACGCTCACGATCACCGACAACGATCTCTCGTCGGCGGCGAACCCGATAGACACGACCGACTTCTTCGTCCGCCAGCAGTACCTCGACTTCCTCTCGCGCGAGCCCGACCCCGACGGCTTCAACTCCTGGCGGGGCTTACTGAACAACTGCCCCAACCCTTTCAACATCGACGCGGCGTCGCCGTCGGCGCGCTGCGACCGCATCACGGTCTCGGCGAACTTCTACCTCTCGACCGAGTTCCAGTTGAAGGGATTTTTCGTCTATCGCTTCTACAAGCTCACGCTCAACCGCCAGCCGACCTACGTCGAGATGGTCGCCGACATGAACGCCGTCACGGGCTCGACCGCGCAGGAGGTCTTCGACAAGAAGGCGGCGTTCACCAACGGCTGGGTGCAGCGGCAGGAGTTCAAGAACACTTACGACGCGATGACCAACGCGCAGTTCGTCAACACGCTCATGGATCGCTACGCGCTGCCGTCCGTCACGACGCCCAACCCCGCGTCGCCCGACGACAACTCGGACACGAACAAGGTGACGCTCACGCGCGCCGCCCTCGTCAGCCAGCTCGACCAGCAGTCCATGACGCGCGCGCAGGTCGTCCGCGCCCTCGCCGACTCGAACGAGGTCGGCTCGCGCGAGTTCGTCCCCGCCTTCGTCTCGATGCAGTACTTCGGCTACCTCCGCAGAGACCCCGACCCGTCCGGCTACAACGACTGGATCAACTACCTCGCCGCGCACCCCGGCGACTTCCGCACCATGGTCATCGGCTTCGTTGACTCCCCCGAATACGGCTTGCGCTTCGGACCGAGATAGGAAAGGTCAGAAGTCGGAACGATGGACGACGGAGTGAAGGCAGATCGCCTTCACTCCGTCGTCCATCGTTCCGACTTGATCGTCTAGCGGAGTCCGAGCAGCAGCAGCGCGGATCGCTCCGAGGGCTCGCCGCCGCGCGCGAGCCATTCGCGGTAGGCTGTGAGTTCTTCTTCGCGGACGGGTCGGTTGCCGAGCCGCGCGGCTGGCGTCTTTTCGAGCGCGCGCTCGGTGAGCGCGAGGTGCGGCGCGCGCACGGTGAGCCGCGCCGCGTCGCCGAGCGCCGCTTCCGCCGACTCCACGTCCGCGAACAGCTCTTCGTAGGCAAGCAGGTGCCAAACCACGCCCGCCCCAGTCTCTTCGGACGCGAGCACGCGCAGCAGCCCGTAGCCGCTCTCAAGCTGGAAGATGAGATCGTCGCCCGGCTCGAACGCGAGAGCCATCGCTGCGCCTCCGCCGTCAAAAAAAATTCACGCGTTTCGGTTGAAGGTTAACACAACGCCGCGCCGACCGCGCGCGGCACACGACCGACCGTGAGAGGTCGCGGCGGCGATGAAGGTTCCGGCGACGGGCTAGAAAGATTTTCGCCCCGCGGGTAGTATTACCCGCGCGGTCGGCGGCGCGGCTGAGCACGGCACACACAGGCGCGCGCCGCGACCGCGCCCCGGTGTCAACGTGAGCGACGGCGAGAAGGATTATTACGGCGTGCTCGGCGCGCGCGACGACGAGACGCGCGAGCAGCTCGGTCGCCGCTACAAGCGGCGCGCGGCGGAGCTGCACCCCGACCGCGGCGGCAGCGAAGACGAGATGAAGGACTTGAACGAAGCCTACCGCGTCCTCGGCGACACCTCCGCGCGCGAGGCTTACGACGCGCGCCGCCGCCAGCGCGCCGCCAGACACGTCGGCGACGAAGGCGCGGCTGCGAACATCGCGTCGGCGAGTTCGGCGGACTCGCGGTTCACGCCCGCGCACAGCCCCGCCGCGCACGCGGACGCCGTCTGGGGTCGTGTGGCGGGCGCGACGCTGACCGTCTTCCTCGGGCTCGTGCTGCTGTTCCTCGTGCGCGCGCACTACGTCGTCTTCCTCTTCCCGCTCGCGCTGTTAGCCTCCGCGCTCGTCTTCTTCGGCGTCTGGATGGCGCACGCGGCGATGGTCGAGGCGCGCGCTCCGTTCGCGCCCACGCACCTCGCGCGCCGCACGGCTTGGGCGCAGGAGGCGGTCTTCTGGTCGGCGGTCGCGGGCGGCGGCTTCGGCGTCTATCTCCTGCTCGCCGCCGTCTGACGAACGAACCTTTGATCGCAAACTCACGACGCGCCATGAGCCCAGACGGTCTCGATCTCATCTTCCTCGAAGTGGACAGCCTGCACGACTCGCTGGAGTTCTACCGCGACGCGCTCGGCTTCGAGCTGGTCTCCTCCGACCCGCAAGCCGATCCGCCCGTGGCGACGCTGCGCGCCGGGCGCACGCGCGTCGCGCTCGCCGAGCAGCCGCCCGCGATGGGTCGCCGCGGTCGCGGCGTCCACCTCTTCTTCGGCGTCGCGGACGTTGACGCCTACCACGCGCGCCTGCGCGGGCACGGCATCGAGGTCGCGCCGCCGACCGACGAGGGCTGGGGCGGTCGCTTCATCACGACCGAAGACCCGGATCGCTACAGGCTCTTCTTCGTCACGTGGCACGACCCTGCGGGCGGACAGCCGTTAACAGGCTCGCTCGACGCGCTGAGCATGAACTAGCGGACGACACTCGAAGGCGGAAGGCGAGGAGGCGGCGGGGAGTAACGTTACTCCCCGCCGCCTCCTCGCCTTCAGTCACTCTACATCACGCCGCGCCCGATCAATGCGCGCGGGCTCTCAGTTGACCTCGCGCAAGGTGTACTGCGAGCCGAAGCCTCTGGCGCTCAGCTCCGAGAGCCGCGCGGTCGCCTCTCCGCGCGAGGCGAACGTGCCGGTCTGCACGAAGTACCACGGGCGCTTCGAGTTCCGCTCCTCGACCACGCGCACGTCGAAGCCCGCGGCGCGCAAAGCCTCCGCGTGATCGTTTGCCTGCGATTCGAGCCGGTACGCTCCCGTCTGGATCGTCAGGCGCGGCGGCGAACCCGCGCCCGCTTCGCCGGCGGGCGACGCCGGCTCGGCGGAAGACGCGGCGACTGCGGGCGCTGCGCTCTCTGATTCGGCGGGCTCGGAGACGGCTGCCGGTTTCGGCGCGGGATCGTCGGCGGGGCGCGCGGCATCCGCGTCCTGCGATTCGTCGCCCGGTCGCGCGTCGCGGCTTCGCTCGTCGCGCGCGCGTTGCTGTCTCGCGGCGTCGCGGTTGGTCGCCTGATTCTGGGGCGCGGCGAGCGAGGCTGTGTCGCCGAGCGCGCGCGTGGCGGGCGCGAGCAGGAGATCGAAGACGAGGACGAGCGCGACGAAGGCTACCCCTGCGGCGACGAGCCACAGCGGCGAGGCGTTCATCACGCGCACGGCGAATCGGTATTTGTCCACCGCGTCCGCGGGGCGCGCGCGGCGCGGGGCGGGCTCGAAGAAGACCTCGTCGGCGCGCGGGTCGGCGTGGGAGCCTTCGGCGGCTGACGAATCTTCGCGAGCCGACGAATGTCTGGGCGCGGGCGAATCAACACGGACGGGCGAGGGTTCGTCCGGCAGGGAATGTTCGTCCGCGAAGGCTGCTTCGTTCGCGGCTCTTGCTTCGGGCGCGGGCTGTGCTTCGTTCGCGCGGGCGCGCAAGTCGGCGCGTAAGTCGAGGACGCCGACACGCGCGGGAACGTCGTGCGCTTCGTCGCGCGTGTCGTCGTAGGTGGGCGCGGGCGGGGGCGCGTCCGGGAGCGCGGCGGGCGCGTTGTCGTCCGGGAGCGAGAGCACGTCGAAGTCTTCGTCGGCGAAGAGGTGCGCGGGCGCGTGATCGTGCGAGAGGCGCGCGAAGGAGGAGAGCGTGACGGTGCGCGCGACGCGTGCGGCGTTGTCGAAGTCGTTGATCGTGGCGGGCATGAGTGGGGGAGTGGCGTCGGCGTCGTCGCACAGATCGAGGAGGCGGACGCGGAAGGGGACGCCGCAGCCGGGGCAGGCGCGGGTCGTCGCTTCGGAGAGGGCGGCTGCGTCCAGCAGACCTTTCCGTTCGCAGTTCGGGCAGATGACTTGCATCTTGGTCGCTCCTGATCTGAGGTCGGCGTCGCGGCGCGCGCGTCCGTGTCGCAAGGCGCGTCGGGGCTCGTGTGGCGGAATTGAGTAAAGCGGCGCGAGAGCCTGAGGGCGGGTTAAATGCGCGGCGCGGCGTCTCGCGGGTGCGTGGGGCCGCTGGAAAAATAGTAGCAAGGTGCGGCGGCGCGGGGCAAGGGAAAGTTTCGGCGGGAGGGGCGGGGCGGTCAGTCAGGGTGACTCGCGAGGGCAGTTTGACCACGTAAGTCGCGTCAGATCGGGCGGTGAGACGCGCAAAATACTGCGCGAAAAAAGTTGGTTGACGCGCCGGCGGGCTGGCACTTAAATTGTTTAAGAGAGTGTTTGTCCCCGCGCTCGCCCCCGGAAAGCGCGCCCACCGCAAAAACCTCGCACGCAATACTTCCGCGGATGGTCACAGCCGAAGGTAAATTCGCGAGCCGCGCCCTGCGCTTCACGACCGTCGCGCTCGGCGCGTGCGCCGTCGCCGCCGCCGCCGTGCGCGTGCACGCGGCGCGCGTGGACGTGCCGCTGCTGCTCGTCGCGCTGGCGGCGTTCGTCGTCGGCACGAGGCTGCGCGCGCGCATCCCCTCGACGCGCGGGGCGATCTCGCACGCCGACACGCTGCTCGTCGTCGCGCTGCTGCTCTACGGCGGCGGGTGCGCCGTCCTGCTCGCCGGGGTCGCCGCGCTCTGCGCCTCGCTCAACTCGCGGCGCGCGCGCGCCGATGTCGTCTTCGACACGGCGGCTGCTTCGGCAGCGACGCTCGTCGCCGTCGCCGCGCTGCGACTCGCGTTCGGCTCGTCCGTCATCAGCGAGACGAATCTCACGCAAGCCTTCGCGCCGCACCTCCTCGTCGCCGGGCTCGCCGTCGTCACAGTTGTGCAGTCGCTCTTCCGCGTGGCTGTCATGCGCCGCGACGCGGGCGAAGAGGGGCGCGCGGCGCGGAAGCGGCTCGCGAATAACTTCGCGTGGACGCTGGCGGCTTACGCGGCGGTCAACGCCGCCGGGCTCGCCATCGCGGAGCTGTGCGGCGTCGTCGGCTTCTACGGCGCGTTCGCCTTCACGCTCGCGTGCGCGTTCGTCCACTTCGCGGCGGGCGTCTATCTCAAAGGCGTGCGTGATAGTGTTTCGCGCGCGCGGCAGATCGAGCACCGCGTCGCCGTGCTCGAAGAGAGCGAGGAGCTGTTCCGCTCGGCGTTCGACTACGCGGCGATCGGCATGGCGATAGTCTCCTCGGACGGGCGCTGGCTGCAGGTCAACCGCTCGCTGTGCGAGATACTCGGCTACTCGGAGGCGGAGCTTCTCGCGACGACCTTCCAGCAGACGACGCACCCGGACGATCTCGGAACCGTGCTCGCCAACATCAAGGAACTGCTGCGCGGTCGCATCCCGGTCTTCCACGTCGAGAAGAGGTTTCTGCACAAGCAGGGGCACGCCGTCTGGGTCTTGTGCAGCGTCTCGCGCGTCAAGCGGCGCAAGGGCGAGGGCGTCCACCTCATCTTCCAGACGCAGGACATCACCGACCGCAAGCGCGCCGAAGAGCGACTGCTGCACGACGCCTTCCACGACGCGCTCACCGGCTTGCCGAACCGCTCGCTCTTCGTCGATCACTTGAAGCTGGCCATCGCGCGCCGCCAGCGCGATCTCGAACAGAATTTCGCCGTCCTCTTCCTCGACCTCGACCGCTTCAAGGTGATCAACGACTCGCTCGGCCACATGATCGGCGACCAGCTCCTCGTCTCTATCGCGCGCCGACTCGAGGTGTGTCTGCGACCCGGCGACACGGTGGCGCGCGTCGGCGGCGACGAGTTCACGATCCTTTTGGAAGCCGTGCGCGACGAGGCGGAGGCGATCACGGTCGCGGAGAGAATCCAGAAGGAACTCGCGCTGCCGTTCTACCTGAGCGGCCGAGAAGTCTTCACCGCCGCGTCCATCGGCATCGCGCCGGGCACGACCGACTACGCGCTGCCCGAAGAGGTCTTGCGCGACGCCGACACGGCGATGTACCGCGCGAAGTCTCTGGGCAAGGCGCGGCACGAGGTCTTCGACAAGGAGATGCACGCCGTCGCGATGAACCTCCTGCAGATGGAGACCGACCTGCGCGGCGCGTGCGAGCGCAAGGAGTTCTTCATCCAGTATCAGGCGATAGTTTCGCTCGACGACTTCTCGGTGCGCGGCTTCGAGGCGCTCGTGCGCTGGCAGCACCCGGAGCGCGGCGTCATCTCTCCGCTCGACTTCATCCCGGTCGCGGAGGAGTCGGGTCAGGTCGTCGCCATCGGGCAGTGGGCGCTTCGGGAGGCGTGCCGCGACATGCGCCGCTGGCAGCAGAAGTTCCCGTCCGAGCCGCCGCTCTTCATCAGCGTCAACCTGTCGGGCAGGCAGTTCACCGAGCCGCGCCTCATCGAGCAGGTCAAAGAGATTCTGGACGAGACGCAGCTCGCGCCGCAGAGCCTGAAGCTCGAAATCACCGAGAGCGTCGTCATGGAGAACATAGACACGGCGACCGAGATGCTGCGGCAGTTGCGCGCGCTCGGCGTGCAGCTCTCGATTGACGACTTCGGGACGGGCTACTCGTCGCTCTCGTACCTGCACCGCTTCCCGATTGACACTCTGAAAGTTGATCGCTCCTTCGTCATGCGCATGGCGGAGAACAACGAGAACATGGAGATCGTCCGCACGATCCTGATGCTCGCGCAGAACCTCGGCATGGACGTGGTCGCCGAGGGCGTCGAGACGCGCGAGCAGTTGGCGCTGCTGAGGGAGCTGGGCTGCGAGAGCGGGCAGGGCTTCCTCTTCTCGAAGCCCGTCGGCGCGGACGGCGCGGAGCAGGTCATCGCCGACACGCGCGCCTGCGGCGCGGCTGAGGCGGGCGCGGGCGAAGAAGAGATCGAGACCACGCAGGAGATCAAACCCTTAGTCGCCTGAAGGGGAGGCCCCGAATGTTGATTAACGACAGGAGAGGGAAGGCGCGCGTGCTCGCGAGCATAGACGCCTCTTGGGAAGGCCTGATCGCGCAGTGCGGCGGGCTCGTCGTGGACTTGAGCGAGGCGGGCTGCTTCATCCTCACGTCCGACCGCGTGACGGCGGGCGAGACCGTGTGGCTGGAGATGCGCCCCTCCACCGGCGAGCGCGTCGGCGCGTGGGGCGAGGTCGTCTATCAAGTCCCCGAAATGGGCTTCGCGCTGCGCTTCGTCGAGCACGACAAC
>JAIVGV010000476.1 GCA_020201365.1 Acidobacteriota bacterium | reverse complement strand
GCGGAGAGCCCTGCGGACGATCCGCCGGCGAGCGAGCGCGTGTTAATCGCGGTCGTCGCCACATATTCGCCGGTCGTCGTCGTGCGCGCAAGCACAGCGCCGAGCGGCTGGCCGGCGTGCGCGCCCGTCGGACTGAGCGAGAGCCAGCCGCCACGCGCCGGATCGATCCGCGCATCCGGCTCGTTCGACTGCGGCCACTGCCAACCCGTGTCGAGACGCGCGGCGATGAAGTCGTCGAAGAACGAGCTGCGATCACCCGTCGCGCCCGCACCGTAGGGCGACGCGGCTCTGCCGGAGGGCCCGCGCCCGCCGTTGATCGCGGGCCAGCCGTCCGCGCCGAAGACGACTTCGTCGAGCAGCGACTGGCGACCGACGTACACGAAGTCGCGCGCGCTGTAAGAATGGTAGAGCAGGAAGTATCGCCCGCGCTCGTCGGCGACGACCGTGCCGTGCCCCGGACACTTCCACTCGTCGTTGCCCGCGAGGATCGGGTTCGCGGGATTCTTCTCCCAGGGACCTAAAAGTTTGCGCGCGCGCGCGACGCCGAGCGCGTAAGAACACTCGCGCGCGCAGCAGAAGTTGCCTGAGTAAAAGAGGTAGAACCAGCCGTTACGACGAACGACCGAGGGACCTTCGACGAGGTTGCCGTAAGGCAGTGTCGGGTGTTTCTCCCAAGCCTGATCGTTTCTGATCAGCTCGCGCCGCCCGCCCACCAAGCGCGTGCCGTCCGCCGACAACGCTTGCGCCCAGATCGGCGTCGGCTGCGAGCGGCTGTTGCCGTCCTCTTTCCAGAGCAGGTAGCGGCGACCGCTCTCGTCCGTCACGGGGAACGGATCGATCGAGCCGACCTCCTGGCAGACGAGCGGGCCGTGATCCGTGTAGGGTCCCTGCGGTCGCGCGGCGGTCGCGACGGCGACGCACAGCGGGCCACCTTTTTTGCGCGCGGCGTAATAGACGAAGAAGCGGCCCCGATCCTGCGAGATTTCCGGCGCCCAGTAGTTGCCCTCAGACCACGCGGGCGGGCGCCGGAAGACCGTTCCCACGAGTCGCCAGTTGACGAGATCGCGCGAGTGAAAGATCGGATACTCCGGCCCCCACTCGGAAGAGGTCGAGGCGGCCCAATAGTCGCGCCCGACGCGCGTGACGGAAGGATCGGGAAAGTCGCCCGCGACGACCGGGTTCGAGTAAGACGTGCGACGCTGCGCCGACGCCGCGAGGCACAGCGCGGACGCGCAGACAAGCACGCGCAGGCACGACGCGGCTGCGCGCGCCCGCGCTCTCACGAGCATCCCCTTCGACACGCCCTTTTTCATCCACATCCGCGATGCCTCCGCCCCCGCCCCGGTCAAAGTTCCCGTTCGATCATCTTCGCCGCGCCCGCGCCTTCAGAGTTCGCGGCGCGGGGCCGGTCGAGCCCCGCTCTATCAGGTAAGTCGGCACGCGCCGCTCGACGCCGCGCCGCTCCGGGTGATCGACAGTCTCCAGCAGAGCCTCGACCGCGAGCCGCCCCATCTCGCCGCGCGGCAGGCACACGGTCGTCAGCGCGGGCTGCGAGATCGAGGCAAAAGCCACGTCGTCGAAGCCGACGATTGACACGTCGTGGGGGACATTCAAGCCAGCCGCGCGGCACTCGTGAAGCACGCCGAGCGCCATCATGTCGTTCGCCGCGACGAACGCGGTCGGCGGCGGCGCGCCCGCCAGCAGACCTCGCGCAGCCCGCCGACCGCCGTCGAACTTGAAGTCGCTCTCGACGAACGCGGGCGGCGGCGCGTCCGGCAGGTAGCGCCGGAAGCTCTGCGCGAAAGCCGCGCGCCGCCTCGCCGCCGAGCGCAGGCGCGGGGGTCCGCCGACGAAGGCGATCCGCTCGTGTCCGAGCGCGACGAGATGGCGCACCGCCTCGTCAATGCCGCGCTCGTAGTCAATGCAGAGGTTGCTCATGTTCACTCCGGGCGCGTCCATGTCGAGGATGACGACGGGCACGTGCCGCCGCGCGAGTTCGATGACGAGCGACGCGTCCAGCTCCGAAGTCATCAGGGCGACGCCGGCCACCTGTCGCTCGATCAGGCGGCGCACGTAGTGCGAAGTGCGCGCCGGATCGTAGTCGGTGTTCGACAGAATCACGTCGTAGCCGCGCTCGAACCCGGCGGTCTCGATGGACTTGACCAGCTCCGGGAAGAACGGGTTGGTGATGTCCGAGACGATCAATCCGAGGATGCGGCTGCGCCCCGAGACGAGGTCGCGCGCGGCCTCATTCGGGTAGTAGTTGCACTCCTCGACGGCGCGCAGCACGCGCTCGCGCGTCTCTTCGGAGACGAAACGCGTGTTGTTGATGACGTGCGA
Organism: Acidobacteriota bacterium; assembly: GCA_020201365.1. Classification (GTDB taxonomy): domain Bacteria; phylum Acidobacteriota; class Blastocatellia; order Pyrinomonadales; family Pyrinomonadaceae; genus JAIVGV01. The sequence continues at coordinate 1,294 of JAIVGV010000476.1, read as the reverse complement.
GACGGTGGCGGTGGAGACGCCCGCCGCGCGCGCCACGTCCTTGATGCTCATCAGGCTTTTCGTCCGCCCAAGCGGGTTCGGAGCATTCTACCGCCCATCGCTCGTTCTCACATAGCGTCACTGACCTGACAGCGCGCTAACGCGGCGGCGCGATGTCGAGCGCGAGCTTCGGCGCGCAGTCGGGGCCCGACGCGTAAGCGACGAGCGCGTCGAGCAGGTGCGTCGCGTAGGGGTCGCGCCCGTAGTCGTCGAAGCGCAAGGTCGTAACCAGCAAGTGACCTGTCCCGACGCGCGCCTGGAGGGCGAGCGCGGCGTTGTTGTTCAGCCAGCCGTAGAAGACCCCGGCGAGCACGTCGTCGTAATCCGCGCCGCGCACGCCCTGAATGACGAAGCGCGGCACGACGCGCTCCGACTCGAAGCCGAGAACCTTCGTGAACGCGACCGGCGCGAACGGCGACGGCGCGCGGTCGCGCACCCAGTTGAAGTTCGTCACCCAGTTGCCGTCGAGATCAGACCCTTCGCGCGGTGTGACTTTGAGCGGCGCGTTCGGCGGCAGCGCGTCCTTTGAGTCGGCAAGCAGCAGCACGCTGCCGCCTTCGCGCAGACGGCGCGCGATCTCTTCGTCGAAGCGCGAGGCGATCATCAGCGTGGGCCGGTTGAGCGTGCGCGTGTCCGCCCCGCTGCCGAGGAGCGTGTAGCCCGCCCCGGAAAGTTGCTCCGCTTTGAGGCCGAGCGTCCCGCCCGTATCGCGGAAGGTGATCGCGGTCGCCGTCGCGGGGGAGGTTTTGGGATAGATGAACACCTCCACTCTATTCTCTGCTAACACGCGGCCTGAGCCGTCCCGCAGTAAGAACCGCACGGGCCACGGCTGCGGGTGCGTTACCCGCGGTGCGGGCAGCGTTGGCCGCGCGACGGTCGTAACAGCGGCGGGCGTGATCGTCGCGCCGATCTTCTCCTCTCCCAAGTGTTGACCGGCGATAGTTAACCAAACGAGTTGCGCGCCCTTAAGATCACGCGCGCTGTAGTGCGAGAGAAGAACTTCAAGATTGATCGGCTCGCCACTCGTGTAGTTGTGCTTGTCGGTACGGGCGATGAGGAGATCGTCCTGCTGTAGTTTGCCGAGTTCGGCGGCATAAGCCTTCGGCTCGCGCCACATGGCCATGAGGCCGTTGGCTTCCCAGTTGATGTCGGTGAACTCGGTGATGACGTAGCCCTGGATCGAGGCGCGCGCGCGAATCTCCTCGATCTCGTGCTTGAGCGAGGCGAACTGGTGCCCCTGCGTGGCGACGGCGAG
>JAIVGV010000475.1 GCA_020201365.1 Acidobacteriota bacterium | reverse complement strand
ACGGCGCTGTTGCTCTTGTTAGCTGCCGCTGCCGCTTGCACGAAGCCGCAGACGACTGAGCAGGGGCAGTCGGGGGCGCGGGCGGGCGCGTCATCGTCCGGCTTGCAAGTTGGGCAGGCCGCGCCGCCACGGCCGGCGGGCGGCAGCTTCACGATCTACCGCGGCTCGTTGGGCGAGCGCGCGATTGAGTTGAAGCTGACGCGCGACGGCGAGCGCGTGTCGGGCTCTTACAGTTACGACGGCATCGGTCAGGAGCTGCGGCTCGAAGGGCGCGCCGACGCGGGCGATAAGCTCGCGCTCGACGAGTTCGATCCGTCGGGCGCGCGGACGGGCAAGTGGGCGTGCGAGTCGAAGAAGGAAGACGGGTCGGACGCGGACGTGACGTGCAAGTGGGCGAAGCCGGACGGGCGCGGCGAGATGTACGTCGCGCTCTACGAGCAGCGGGTCGCGTTCGCCTCGTCCGAATTGCGCGTCGTCGCGAAGACGGTCGAGAACCGCAAGGCGGGCGTGCGCGCCTCCTACCCGCAGCTCGCCGCGGGCGACGGCGCGCAACTCTCGTCTGCCGCCGAGCACTTCAACGCGCTGCTCGAAAAGAAGGTCGGCGACGAGGCGCGCGGCTTCGGCGAGGAGATGGAGTCCGAGCCGAACATCTACTTCCACGCCAACTACAACGTGCTCGCCGCGACCGACGATCTCGTCAGCGTCGAGCTCGTGTACGACTCCTACGGAGGCGGCGCGCACCCGAACCTCGACTACGACGCCGTGAACTACGATCTGCGCGCCGACCGCGAGCTCAAGATCGAAGACGTCTTCAAGCCGAACTCCGGCTACGAGAAGGCGGTCGCCGCCTACTGCTTCAAAGACATCAACGCGCGCGCGCGACAGATGGAGGAGGAGGACGCGAAGCAGGAGCGACGCAAGCCCGAGCCTTCGGACGAGCCCGCCGTCCCCGCGGACGAACTCGAAAGCATCAACGCCTTCGGCGTCACGCCGCGCGGGCTCGTCGTCTACTACGCGCTGCCGCACGTCGTCGCCGTCTTCGACCGCAACTTCGTCCCCTACCCCGTCGTCAAAGACAAGCTCAAGCCCGACAGCCCCGCCGCGCGCTTCGCGCAGTGAGCTGCGGCGCACGTCGCGTCGGCTGATCGAGAGGATCGCGCCGCCGCTTAAGACCTCGTCCGCGCGGCGCCAGTGCGTCTTGCCGCCGCCGCGCGACTTTATGTAATCTTCACCCCCGACCGCAGCCCTCCCGCGGAGTTCTCATGGAGACGCACCTGAAACGAAACCGCGCGCGCGCCCTTTGCGCCTCGTTGCTCGCGCTGGCGCTGCTCGCCTCCGCCTGCTCGCAGCAGCTCAAGTCGCTCTCCGATCTGAGCCTGCTGCGCAACGCCCTCATCTCGAAGTACGGCTGCCGCGACGTTAACGTCACGCTGCAGAACGGCGGCGCGCTCGCCGTCCAGTTGATCAACTCGCAGTTCAACTCGCTCGACGAGCCGGGGCGGCGCGCGAAGGCGCAGGAGATCGCCGCCTTCGCCAGGGATCACTTCGCGTCAATCGCGACCGTCAGCCGCATCTGGGTCGCGTTCCTGCGGGGCGAGACCTACTTCTACGTCGTCCACGACTACGCCGCGCTCGGCGTCTACGTCTTCGACAGATCGCGCGTCGAGGCGGGCGATCTCGAAACGCTCTACGAGCGCGACGCCGCCGCGCGCGCCGCCGGAGTGGAGACCAAGCCGACCGCCGCCTACTCCGAGTCGAGCGGCACGACGACCGTCAGCGTCAACCACATCCAGCTCTACGGCACGATTGACGACGGGCTGATGCTGCTGCCCGAGTTCTACGTCCGCGGGCGCAAGGTCTCCGCGCCCGACTCCGTTGACTTCGAGTTCCTCTCCTACTCGAAGCGCCGCGTCTTCTCCGAGGACGACCGCCTGAGCGTCTTCGCGGACGGCGAGAAGCTGCTGGCGGCGCGCAAGCCCCGCATCTCGACGAACGGCAGGGGCGTGGACGGCACCTACTCGGAGATCATCTCGCACACGCTCTCCTACAAGGAGTTCGCGCGGATCGCCGACGCGCGCGAGGTGAAATTCAAACTCGGTCCCAAAGAGATCGTGCTGGACGATGAACAGCTAGGGCTGCTGCGCGGGATGAAAGCCTGCGTTGACAGAGGCGGCTGCCCGTAAGCGCCGCGCCGACGCGCCGCACGCCCGCAGTCGCCGCCTCGCCAAAGCCGTGGCGTCATGTTCGGTCTGTGGTAATCTCGGAAGCCGATGGCGCACCTGCTCGAAGTTAAAAATTTGCAGACGCACTTCCAGACCCGCGCCGGGGTGGTGCGCGCCGTGGACGGCGTGAGCTTTTATCTGGATCGCGGCGAGCTGCTGGGGCTCGTCGGCGAGTCGGGGTGCGGGAAGTCTGTGACGGCGCTCTCCCTCATGCGGCTCGTCGCGCCGCCCGGGCGGATCGTCGGCGGGGAGGTTCTGTTCGAGGGCGCAGACCTGTTGAAGTTCTCCGACTCGAAGATGAGGGCGATCCGCGGCGACGACATCGCGATGATCTTTCAAGACCCGATGACCTCGCTCAACCCCGTCTTCAAGGTCGGCGAGCAGATCGCGGAGGCGCTGCGTCTTCATCGCGGGATGAACCGGCAGCAGGCGCGCGCGGCGGCGGTCGAGGCGATGCGCGAGGTCTCGATCCCGGACCCGGCGCGGCGCGCCGACGACTACCCGCACCAGCTTTCCGGCGGGATGCGACAGCGCGTCATGATCGCGATGGCGCTCGCCTGCGACCCGAAGCTGCTCATCGCGGACGAGCCGACGACCGCGCTCGACGTGACGATCCAGGCGCAGATACTCGAACTCTTAAACGAGCTACGCCGCACGCGCGATCTCGCCGTGCTGATGATCACGCACGATCTCGGCGTCGTCGCCGAAGTGGCGGATCGCGTGGCGGTGATGTACACGGGGCGGATCGTCGAGGAGTCGCCCGTCAATGAATTGTTCGCGCGTCCGAAGATGCCTTACACCGAAGGGCTCTTGAGATCGGTGCCGAAGCTCACAGCCGCGGAGGTCGAGAAGGTCGAGCGGCTGCAATCCATCGAGGGCGTCGTGCCGCGTCTGACGGAACTCCCGCCCGGCTGCCACTTCGCGCCGCGCTGCCCGCACCGGATGCCGCGCTGCACCGAGGGCGAGATTCCTCTGTACGACTTGGAGGGCGGCGTCCGCGTGCGCTGCGTGCTCTACGATCTCGCGTCGGCTGTCGCGGCGGACAGCGAGGCGGCGCGGGAGCAGGGCGGCGCGGCTTCGTAGAAACTTGGAAGATAATGTTAACGGCAACTCACCGCAGAGGCGCGGAGGATACGCGGAGGTCGCGCAGAGAAATCCGCTCAACGCTTCGCGTAAGCTCTGCGCTAACTCTGCGCCTCTGCGGTGAATCCGCCTTGATCGAATGAGCACTAACGAGAGACAACAGACCGTGCCGCAGGCGGAAGTTCAGGCGGCTCGCGCGCACGACGCGCGCGCCGGCGTGCGCGACGAACTCGTGCGCGTGCGGGGGCTGTTCAAGCATTTTCCGGTCGCGGGGAGCGACGACGTGGTGCGCGCCGTGGACGGCGTGACGTTCGAGATTTACAAGGGCGAGACCCTCGG
>JAIVGV010000474.1 GCA_020201365.1 Acidobacteriota bacterium | reverse complement strand
TGCCAAGCCCGCGCGGCGGCGTGTTGATGACGCGCATCATCGCCACGGAGTCGTGCGGGTTTAAGGCGAGCTTCAGATACCCGATGATGTCGCGCACCTCGGCGCGCTCGTAGAAAGAGAAGCCGCCGACGATGTTGTACTGCAGCCCCGCGCGCCGCATCGCCTCCTCGAAGACGCGCGACTGCGCGTTCGTGCGGTAGAGCACCGCCGCGCGCGTCGTGCGATCCTCGCGCAGGTGCTCCTCGATCTTCGCGGCGACGAAGCGGGCTTCGGACTCGGCGTCGAGCGCCTGGTAGTAGAAGACGCGCGCGCCCGCCGGGTTCGCCGTCCAGAGCTTCTTGTCTTTGCGCTCGGTGTTGTGTTTGATGACCGCGTCCGCCACGTCCAAGATCGTCTGCGTCGAGCGGTAGTTCTGTTCCAGCTTGATGCTCTTGGCGTCGGGGAAGACCTGCTCGAAGTTGAGGATGTTCGAGATGTCCGCGCCGCGCCATTTATAGATACTCTGACTCTCGTCGCCGACGACGCAGACGTTCTGCTGCTTCTCGGTCAAAAACCGGATGAGCGCGAACTGCAAGGTGTTCGTGTCCTGATACTCGTCCACGAGGATGTAGCGGAACTTGTCGTTGTAGTGAGCGCGCACTTGGCTGTCTTTGCGCAGCAGCCGGACGGTCTTGATGAGGAGATCGTCGAAGTCGAGCGCGTTGTTATTCACCAACCTTTCTTCGTAAAGCCGGAAGACGCGGGCGATTGCGGCGCGGCGCTCGTCCGAAGACTCGACGCGGGCGGCGTAAGAATCGGCGTCGAGCCCCTGATTCTTGGCGTGGCTGATCGCCGACTGCACGCTGCGCGCGCCGAGCCGCTCGTTGTCGTAGCCGAGGTCTTTGACCGCCGCCTTGACGACGCGCACCGAGTCGTCCTGATCGTAGATCGTGAACGAGCCCGTGTAGCCTTCTTGGAGCCGTTCGATGTTGGCGCGCAAGATTCGCACGCACAGGCTATGGAAGGTGGAGATGAGCGGCGCGCTCGGCAGGTTCTGCCCGGCGAGCAGTCGGCGCACGCGCTCGCGCATCTCGCCCGCCGCCTTGTTCGTGAACGTGACGGCGAGGATGTTGAACGGCGCGACACTGCGCTCCGCGATCAGGTACGCGATGCGGTGGACGATGACGCGCGTCTTGCCCGAGCCCGCGCCCGCGAGGATGAGCAGCGGCCCCTCGGTCGTCGTGACGGCTTCGCGCTGGCGTTCGTTGAGTGAAGAGAGTAAGTCCATGTTCTTTATGAAAGACGATTGCGCCTCTCACACCGCCCTAAGAGGAAGTAGAGCAAAGTAGAGTACAGAATTAGGTGCGTGAATAATGTGGCTATTACAGCATAGATAGATGACGTATGGTCAGACAGCCCGCTGTCATGAGTCCCGAACATTGGATCGAATATCTCTAAAGGCCATGCGAGTGCCCAAAACAAAAAGCGCCCTATCCATTCGTGACTTTCAGCCTCCGCGTGGAGATAAGCCGAGATTAAAAAGCCAAAGACGAGCAGAAGGAAAGCCAAGACACCGCCCGCACATGAGACCAACACGCGCTTCATTGTTGGAAATCCTGTGTCTGCCGTAATACTGCCGAGCCCTCGCTCACCACTTGATCAGCTTCTGCACCGCCTTGAACTGTTCGTGCCGCGCGTCGCGCATGAGTTCAAACAGAGCCATCTCGACCGAAGAGGGGAGCGCGCCGCTCGTCTGCATCTTGGCGAGACCGATCTTTTTGTTCGATTCAGAGCGCGCCGTGATGCAGTCGGTTAGGAGATGAACTTGACACCCTCGCGCGAGGAGATCGTGCGCGGTCTGGTTGACGCAGATGTGCGCCTCGATGCCGCAGAGCATCACTTGGCTCGCGCCCGCCGCTTCGAGTCGCGCGAGAAACGGGCGCGCGCCGCAGGAGCTGAAGGCGGTCTTCTCGACCGGCTCGAAGTCGTCCGAGAGCGCGGCGCGGACCTCCCCGGCGGTGCGCCCCAAGCCCTTCGGGTACTGCTCGGTGACGAGGACGGGGACGTTGAGCAGTCGCGCCCCGCGGACGACCGTGGCGATGCGCGCGGCGGTCTCCGCGAAGTCCGCGATGACTTGGCGAAAGCCCTCCTGCATGTCCACGACGACGAGCGCGGCGCGACCCGCTTCGAGGACGTTCGCGTGGCGCGCGTGCGGAACTGTCTCGCTCATGACGGACATTTAAGCACACGCGTTGCGGCGATCAAAACGGGTGAATGAAGTGGGGCGAGATCGGTGGTTTTGGTTTTGAGAGTAGAGGGCGTTGCGATTCACCGCGGAGGCGCAGAGCAGGCGCAGAGATCGCGCAGAGAAAACAAGCCTCTGCGAGAACTCTGCGTATCCTCTGCGCCTCTGCGGTGAGACGTCCCGCTGATGAGCTCGACGTGACCGAAGACGATCACTGTCGTCCGAGGCGCAGCGCGAAGTCCGCGGCGCGCTCGCAGGGTTGGAGCGCGACCGCGTTCTTGGCGGCTTCGGCGTCGCGGCGCAGTTGCGCGCGGAAGGTCGGATCGAGAAGGGGCGGCGTGCGCGCGTCGCGCCGCGTGTCGGTTTCTGTGAGGGGGCGCGCGATGAGCAGGTAGCTGCCGGGCGCGAGGTTGCGGAAGGCGAAGGAGCCGTCTTCGCGCGCGGGCGTCTCGGCGTAGCGGAGCACGTCCTCGGCGCGCTCGCGCTCGGCGGGGACGAGATAGACGCGCAGGCTGTTCGGCAGCGCCTCGCCCTCGGCAGCCGCGACGCGACCGCTTAACCGGGCAGCGCCAGCCGCGACCGTGACGAGCGCGCCCGCCGCGCGCTCGCCCGGCTTGAGCGCGACGCCGACGCGCGCGAGATCAACCGTCGCCGCCGAAGCGCGCGCGTTCGCCGCCGCGCTCGGCGTTGCAGTCGCCGGGTTCGGCGTCGGAGTCGTCGCGCCCGTCGGGTTAGCGTTGGCGGCGTTAGTCGTCGCGTTCGTCGCGAGTGTGACGGAGCGGAGGTAGAGATTTTCGTCTGTGAGGCGGGCGTCGAGGCGGTAGCGACCGTCGCGCAGGTTGCGCAGCAGGAACTCGCCGGAGGATGAGGGCGAGGCTTCGGAGAGCGTGCCCGCGAGGAGGCGCTGGAGCGAGTTGCCGTCGCCGCCCTCGCGCGCGCCGCGGACGATCAACTCCTGCGCCACGAAGACGCGCTTCGACTGCTGGCATTCGGGCTTGGCTGCGTCGGCAGCGCCGAGCGGCTCGTAGGCGACGCGACCCGCGAGCGACGCGAGCGGCGCGAGCGTGAGGCGCACGCCCGCCACGTCCGCGCCGCGCACGGAGACGTGGACGGGCGCGGCGGACGTGCTGTCGGCCTGCGCGAAGCCGCTGGCGGTCAGATCGTAGTCGCCGTCGGCGATGCCGTCGAAGGAGAAGGCGCGCGCGGCGGAGTCGGGCGCGATGAAGGTCTGCCCTTCGAGCGAGCCCGTCGCGGAGTGGAAGAGCATGACGGACGCGCCGACCTGCGACGCGCCGACGCCTTGCGCGAGCGCGACCGCGCCGGAGACTGAGTGACCGCGATCCCCGCGGTAGCGTATGTCAATGTCGGTCAGCTCCTGACCCGTCTGCACCTGTAGCTCGACCGCGCCCTCGCGCGTCGTCGAA
>JAIVGV010000473.1 GCA_020201365.1 Acidobacteriota bacterium | reverse complement strand
AGAAAACAATGGCACGTTCGGTAAAAAAAGGCGCGTTCGTTGACGGCTACCTGGAGAAGTCGGTCGAGAGGATTCGCGCGGGCGGCGCGCGCCCGCCCGCGATCAAGACCTGGTCGCGTCGCTCGACGATCACGCCCGACTTCGTCGGTCTGACCTTCGCCGTCCACAACGGCAAGCGGCACATCCCCGTCTATGTGACGGAGAACATGGTCGGGCACAAGCTCGGCGAGTTCGCGCCGACGCGCACCTTCAAGGGTCACTCGGGCACGAAGACGGAGAAGGCTTCGAAGCCGGCGAAGTGAAGCGATGAAGTATGAACGCGGAACGATGAAGTTAAGAGGAATCGTTCAGCAGTTCATCGTTCATCGTTCCTAGTTCATCGTTTGAGGTTGAGTGATGGAAGCGAGAGCGAGTTCGAAATACTTGCGTGGGTCGGCGCAGAAGGCGCGGCTCGTCGTGGACATGATCCGCGGCAAGAACGTGAACGAGGCGCTGGCGGTGCTGACCTACGCGAACAAGCGCGCGGCGCGCGGCATAGAGAAGTGCGTGCGCTCGGCGATTGCGAACGCGACCGAGGCCGCGGAGAAGGCGAACGTCGCGGTTGACCCGGACGAGCTGTGGGTCAAGGCGTGCTTCGTGGACATGGGACCGCACAAGAACCGGCGGCGCGTCCGCCCCGCGCCGCAGGGTCGCGCCTACCGCGAGCAGCGCCACTTCCACCACGTCACCGTGCTGCTCTCGACCGACGAGCGCGAGGCGACGGCGAAGAAGAACGGTCGCGGCGCGAAGTCTGCGAAGGCTGGCAAGCCCGCGACGAAGGCTACTGCAAAGGGTAGCAAGAAGTCCGGCGGCGCGGGCGAAGTCGCGAAGGCTGCGACGAAGCGCGCGTCGAAGAAGTCTGCGAAGCCCGCGGCTGAGAAGTCGTCGGGCGGGGGCGCGAACGAGTCGGCGGAATAACTGTCGGCACTTGAGAACGGAGTAAAGAGAGTGGGTCAGAAAGTTCATCCATACGGCTTCCGCCTCGGCTACAACAAGGACTGGCACTCGCACTGGTTCACCAAGAAGCAGTACGGCGATTTCCTCCACGAGGACTTGAAGCTCAAGCGCGAGATCAAGGGGCGGTTCAACGGCGCGGGCGTCTCGCACGTGGACATCGAGCGCGCGGCGAATCGCGTCAAGATCATCATCTACACCTCGCGCCCCGGCATCATCATCGGGCGCAAGGGCTCCGAGATCGACAAGCTCAAGGGCGAGATACAGTCGCGCACCGGGCGCGAGGTCTTGGTCTCCATCCAGGAGATCACGAAGCCGGAGCTGAACGCGCAACTGCAAGCCGAGAAGATCGCGGTGCAGCTTGAGAAGCGCATCGCCTTCCGCCGCGCGATGCGCAAGACCGTCGAGGAGACGCTGCGCTTCGGCGGGCAGGGCATCAAGGTGCGCGTCTCGGGGCGTCTGAACGGAGCCGAGATCGCGCGCAGCGAGTGGTACCTGCAAGGTCGTCTCCCTTTACACACGCTTCGCGCGGACATTGATTACGGCTTCGCCGAGGCGAACACGACGTTCGGCGTGATCGGCGTCAAGTGCTGGATTTACCGCGGCGAGATTCTCGACGCGAAGGCGGCGATGGCTCGCGGCACGACGACCGACCCGATGCAGGACGTCCGCAGCGACGGTCAGCAGCGACGCGCACGCACGCGCCGCGAGCGCGAGGGCGACGGCGAGCGCCGTGATCGCCGTCCGCGCGGCGACAGGGATCGCGGCTAAGGGTTTTCGTTCTTCAGTGAGAGGCAGTCGAGGGCAATCATCATGTTGATGCCGAAGAAAGTTAAGCACCGGAAGATGATGAAGGGGCGCATGACGGGTCAGGCGAACCGCGGCGCGGCGATCAGTTTCGGCGAGTACGGCTTGAAGGCTCTGGAGCCCGCGTGGATCACCGACCGGCAGATCGAGGCGGCGCGCATCGCGATGACGCGCCACGTCAAGCGCGGCGGCAAGATTTGGATCCGCATGTTCCCCGACAAGCCGATCACGAAGAAGCCCGCCGAGACGCGCATGGGCAAGGGCAAGGGCGCGCCGGAATACTGGGTGGCGGTCGTCAAGCCGGGAAAGATTCTCTACGAGATCGAGGGCGTGCCCGAAGCGGTAGCGCGCGAGGCGATGGCGCTCGCCGCGCAGAAGCTCCCGATCAAGGTGAAGTTCGTCACGCGCGCCGAGCAGGAAGGGGGCGCGGTCTAAGTCATGAAGCGCAGAGAAGAGCTGAACAAGCTGCAGGACATGTCGGACGAGGAGCTAGGCGCGGAGGCGCAGCGGCTGAAGGAGTCGCTCTTCCGGCTCAACTTCAAGCTCGCGCTCGGCGAGGTGGACGCGGTGAGGACGATCCGCCGCGAGAAGAAGTCGCTCGCGCGCATCCAGACGATGATGCGCGAGCGCGAGTCGTCGGCGCAGGCGGCGGCGAAGTGAAACGATGAAGCATGAACGCGGAACGATGAAGTAAGAGCAAGAATTCATCGCTCATCGTTTCGCGTTCATCGTTTGGAGCTGAAATGGTTTTCGGGAAGAAAAAGAAGCAGCGGGACGAGGCGAAGCAGGAAGCCGCCGAGCAGCAGCAGCAGCCGCAGCAGGGCGCGACCGAGCAGGAGGCGCCGAAGCCGGAGCGGCAGGCTGCCGAGGACGAGGCGCGCGCGGAGGCTGCGACCGATTCGGGGCAGACGCTCGCGCAGGACTTAGGTGTCGGCGTTGACGCGCAGGCTGGCAACGCGCAAGGCACGGAGGTCGCGCGCCGCACGAGCCGCGCCGAGAAGATCGGCGTCGTCGCGTCCGACAAGATGCAGAAGACGGTCGTCGTGCGCGTGGACAGGCTCGTCAAGCACCCGAAGTACCGCCGCTACGTGCGCCGCACTTCCAAGTTCATGGCGCACAACGAACTCGCGGCGACGGTCGGCGACAAGGTGCGCATCGTCGAGACGCGCCCGCTGTCGGCGCGCAAGCGCTGGCGCGTCGTCGAGATCGTGCAGAAGGCGGAGAAGTAGCAGGACAGTCTTCAGTTTTCAGTCTTGAGTTTTCAGCCGGACGCAAAGCCACGACGCTCCTGCTGAAAACCGAAAACTGAAAACTGCGAACGGAGTGAGCGATGGCGATTCAGATGCAGACGTCTCTGGACGTCGCTGACAACTCGGGGGCGCGGCGCGTGGAGATGATCCGCCCCGTGGGCGGCTCGACGAAGGCACAGCGCGCTTCCTTGGGCGACCGCATCAAGGTGACGGTCAAGGAAGCCGCGCCTGACGGGGCGGTGAAGAAGGGCACGGTGCACAACGCCGTCGTGGTGCGCACGCGCAAGGAGGTGCGGCGCAAGGACGGAACCTACATCCGCTTCGATCAGAACGCGTGCGTGCTGATCAAGCCGGACGACACGCCCATCGGGACGCGCGTCTTCGGTCCCGTCGCACGCGAGCTGCGCGACAAGAACTTCATGAAGATCGTCTCGCTCGCACCAGCGCGCCAATCAGGCGAACAACCGCGGCGGCGGCATCATCGACCGGGAGGCGTTCATCAACATCTCGAACGTCGCGCTCCTCGATCCCGGCACGGGCGAGCCGACGCGCGTGCGCTACGACGTCGGCTCCGACGGCACGAAGACGAGAGTCGCCGCCGGGAGCGGTCAGGCGATTGAGAGCAAGCGGTAAAGTTTTAGCGTGAGGTCTGGAAACGCCGCGCGCACGCCGCGCGTGGGCGAGACCCAGGCGCGAAGAAGGTGAAGAGATGGCTGCGAGACTGAGAGAGCGTTACGCGAAAGAGATCGCGCCCGCGATTGCCAAGGAGTTCGACATCAAGAACCCGATGGCGGTGCCGCGGTTAGAGAAGATCGTCATCAACATGGGGCTCGGCGAGGCGATCGCCAACTCGAAGATCGTTGACACGGCGGTTGACGAGCTGGGGTCTGTAGCGGGGCAGAAGCCCGTGGTGACGAAGGCGAAGAAGTCCATCGCCTCGTTCAAGCTGCGGCAGGGGATGGCCATCGGCGCGATGGTCACGCTGCGCGGCGACCGGATGTACGAGTTCCTGGACAGGCTCGTCTCGGTCGCGCTCCCGCGCGTGAGAGACTTTCGCGGCGTCTCGCCCAAGGCGTTCGACGGTCGCGGCAACTACACGCTCGGCATACGCGAGCAGCTCATCTTCCCCGAAATCGATTTCAACAGGGTGGACAAGACGCGCGGCATGAACATCTCGATCGTGACGACCGCGCGCAACGACGAGCAAGCCCGCGCGCTCCTGCGTGCGCTGGGGATGCCTTTCAGACAGTAAGGACATCTTAGGAAAGACACATGGCGAAGAAATCATTGATCGCGAAGGCGAAGCGGCACCCGAAGTTCTCTTCGCGCGCCTACACGCGCTGCGGGCGTTGCGGGCGACCGCGCGGCTACCTGCGCAAGTTCAGGCTGTGCCGCATCTGCTTCCGCGAGCTGGCGCTGGCGGGGCAGATACCGGGCGTCGTCAAGTCGAGCTGGTAGCAGGACAGTTTTCAGTTTTCAGTTTTGAGTTTTTCAGCCGCAACACGCGGCGAGGGCTCAGTCGCTGAAAACTGAAAACTGAAAACCGAAAACTGTTCTGGAGTTTTGAGTAATGACTGATCCTATTGCCGACATGCTGACGCGGATGAGGAACGCGATTGCCTCGAAGCACTCGCGGGTGGACATCCCGGCGTCGAAGCTGAAACTTGAGATCGCCCGCATCCTGAAGGAAGAGGGCTACATCAACAACTTCGTCGTCAAGGGCGAGGGCGTCAAGCGCACGCTGCGCATCTTCCTGCGCTACGACGCGCGCGGCACGTCTTCGATCTCGCACCTCTCGCGCGTCTCGCGCCCCGGCCGGCGCGTCTATATGGGCGCGACGGAGATTCCGCGCGTGCTCGGCGGCTACGGCGTCAACATCGTCTCCACGTCGCGCGGTCTGATGTCGGGCAAGCGCGCCCGCCGCGAGAACGTCGGCGGCGAGGTGCTGGCGCAGATTTATTAGAAGGGGATGGGTGCTAGGGGTTAGGGGC
>JAIVGV010000294.1 GCA_020201365.1 Acidobacteriota bacterium | reverse complement strand
GCCCTCGAAGACGCGCCAGCGCGCGGGCAGCGGGGCGCTGACGGGCGGCACGCTCGCGACGCCTTCGCGCAAATGGTCGCCCAAGATTTCGTCGAGCGCGCGCGCCATCGCTTCGGCGGCTTTGCCGAGCGCGACGGCGAAAACGTCGGGTGGTCGCGGCGCGCCGGATGATGAGAGCGCGGCGAACTCGGCGTCGAGGATTTTCAGGCGGTCGGCTTTGAGGCGCACGGCGTCGCGGACAGCTTGACCGGCGTCGAGGTCGGCGAGCGCGTCGTCGAAGACGCGTCGCGCGAGTCGTCTGAGATCGGCTTGCGGTTCGGGCAAGGCTCGTGGTCGGGAGTCCGGCGCGCGATCATTCGACGGTGATCAGATCGCGCAGGCGCGCGAAGCGGCGCTCGCCGAAGCCGCGCACCATCAACAGGTGCTCCGCGCGGCGGAACGCGCCGTAGCGCTCGCGGTGCGCGACGATGCGCGCGGCGAGTCCGTCGCCCACGCCGGGAAGCCGCGTCAGCTCCGCGCGCGTGGCGAGGTTGATGTTGACGCGCGGAGCAAGCGCGCAAGGCTTCGCGTCGGGAGTCGCGCAGTCGTTAGCAGGGAGCGGGGGTTGCGTCGCGTCGCGCGCCGTCGTCGCCGACGACAAAGTGTCCGCGGGTTGAGCGCGGCGTGGCAGCTTGACGCACGCGGCGGAGAAGAGCGCGGCGGTCGCGTGGCAGAAAAGGACTGCGAGGGCGGGCGCGCGACGTGAGGGAAGACGGCAGAACATGCGAACTAAATCACCGCGCGCAAAGGCTTTGACAAATTTTGCAGCGCGCGTGTGCAAAATGCTAGAAGTCTAAAATTTTCAAAAACTTGTAACCCCGAAACATGGCTTTTCCACAGGGTTTTCCACAGTTTCTGTGGAAAAGTTGTCGAAAGGTTTCCCGAGAAAGTCTGGAGTCTGGAGTCGCGAGTCCGGAGTCAACTCGTCGTTAGAAAATCTCTGTCCGCGCGTTCTCCTTGTCTTCCGACCCCGGACTCGCGACTCCGGACTCACGACTGACGCTCTAGTTCGTCCCAGTGGTTAACGGCCTCGAAGGCTTTGCCAAGCACCGGGCGCGGGCGCGCGCCGTCCGCCTGACCGATGAAGCCCTCGCGCTCCATCGCGTCGAGGATCGCGGCGGCGCGACCGTAGCCGATGCGCAGGCGGCGCTGCAAGACCGAGGTCGAAGCGCGCTTCATCTCGACGCAGATCCTCAAGGCGTCCTCGAACAGTTCGTCGCGCTCCCCGGCGACGCCGTCCGCGCCCGCCGCTTCTTCCTCGGACTGCGTGATCGCCTCGTTATAGACCGGCTGCCCTTGCGCCTTGACGTGCGCGACGATGCGACCGATCTCCGCCTCGTCCACATACGCGCCGTGCACGCGCACGAGACGCGAAGTGCCCGGCGGCAGGAAGAGCATGTCGCCGCGCCCGAGGAGCTGCTCCGCGCCGTTCGCGTCAATGATCGTGCGCGAGTCAACTTTCGACGAGACGCGGAAGGCGATGCGCGAAGGGAAGTTCGCCTTGATGAGTCCGGTGATGACATCAACGCTCGGTCGCTGCGTCGCGAGGACGAGGTGGATGCCGACGGCGCGCGCCATCTGCGCGAGTCGCGTGATCGCCTCTTCCACCTCGTGACCGGAGGACATCATCAGGTCTGCCAGCTCGTCAATGATGATGACGATGTAGGGCAGTAGCTCGTGCGGGTCGCCCTCCTCGTCGAAGTCCTCGACGAGGTTGCGGCGCAAGACTTCCGTGTTGTAGCCGTCTATGTTCCGGACGCCCCACTTGGCGAGGCGCTTGTAGCGCGTCTCCATCTCCGAGACCGCCCATTTGAGTGAGTTCGCCGCCCGCTTCGTGTCCGTGATGATCGGCGTCGCGAGGTGCGGGATGTCCGCGTAGAGACCCAGCTCCAGACGCTTCGGGTCGATCATGATGAACTTCACCTCGTCGGGCCGCGCCTTATAAAGGATCGAGCAGACGAGCGTGTTCAGGCAGACGGACTTGCCCGTCCCCGTCGCTCCGGCGATTAGAAGGTGCGGCATGCGGGCGAGATCGGCGACGTAGTTCAGACCGTCAATCGTCTTCCCCAGCGCGAGCGTGAGCTTCGACGGAGACTCGGTGAAGGGGCGCGACTCGACGACCTCGCGCAGCATGATGTTGTCGCGCCGCGCGTTCGGCACCTCGATGCCGACGTGCGCCTTGCCGGGCACGCGGTCGATGCGGATGGACTCGGCTTTGAGCGCGAGGCACAGATCGTCAACGAGTCCGGTGACGCGCGAGTACTTGACGCCGGGATCGGGCTTGAACTCGTAGGTCGTCACGACGGGACCCGGGCAGATGTACTCGATCTTGCCCGTCACGTTGAACTCCTTGCACTTCTCGGCGACGCGCGTCGCGAGTGAGCGGAGCTCCTCGTCAGCCTGCTCGTGGCGCGGCGGCGCGGAGTTGAGGAAGTCGAGCGAAGGCGTTTTGTAGTCGCTCAGGGCGGCTGCCGCGCGTTCGAGCTTCTTCGCCTCGCGCGCGGCGGCTTTGTCGAGCGGGCGCGGTCGCACCGCGTCGTCTTCCTCTTCGCCGAACTCCGTGCGGACGACCGACACGTCGCGCACCATCTCCTCGATCTCCGCCGCGTCTTCGTCGAACTCGCCGCGCGCGACCGACGTGCGCTTCGACGCGCCGTCTCGCGGAGAGACTTCGGCGCGCGCGGGGGGCGAAGGCGACGCGCCCGCGTCGAGCGCGCCCGCCTGTGCGCCCTTCGCGTCGCCCGCCGCGAAAGGTGGCGTGTTAGTCGCTTCGCTCGCCGCGCCGGTCGCCGCGCCGGCTCGCGTGCTCGTCGTGGCGTTCCTCGCGTCAGTCGTCTGGGTGTGGATCGTCGGCGAGGTCGTTTGCGATTCGGCGGCGGCGGCGTTGCGCTGGATCGCCGCGCTCGCGACCTCCGACGGCAGCGGCTCGCGCATGAACTCCTCGACGCGCGCCGCGCCCCTCTTGTCCTTCAGCCGCTTCTCCTCCTCGCGCGCCATCTCGCGCCCGGCGCGCGCCGCCTGCTTCTCCGCCTTGCGCTCAGCCGCCGCCTCGCGCCGCTTCACGCGCCACTCGCGCAGCGCCGCGACGCGCGCCTTGATGAACTCGGCGGGGCTGCCGAACGCCGCGACGGCGCGCGTGTAGGCGTGCGCGAACGAGAAGTTCGTCGCGAGCAGCAGGGAGACCGCGGCGGCGGCGACGAGCAGGATGAGCGCGCCGGTCTTGCCCGCGGCGGAGGCTAACTGCGTCGCGAGCAGCGCGCCGACGAAGCCGCCCGCGCGCACGCGACCGTCGAAGAAGAGCGGCGCGACTAAGAGCGCGAGCAAGCCCGCGACGGAAAGCAAGAGCGCGACGAGACCCGCGACGCGACCGAGCGGCGCGCGCAGAGGCTTCTTCTGGAAGCGCCGGACTGCCGCGGCGAAGAGGAGCGCGGGCAGCAGGTACGCCGCGAGCCCGAAGGTCTGTAACAGGAGGTCTGAGACGTATGCGCCGACGGGACCGATGAGGTTGTCCGTGTGCGACTGCCCCGCCGCGTTGAGCGAAGGATCGTTCGGGTGGAAGAAGACGAGGCAGAGCACGACGAGCGCGCCGAGTGCGAGCAAGGCGATGCCCGTGATCTCGTTGCGCCGCGTGTGGCGCTGCTTCGCCGGGAGAACCTTCGCGCGCGTCTCGGTCTGGATTGTCGCCATAGTTTTTAGTCGTCTCCGAGTTTCAAGCCGCGCGGCGCGCGAGCAGGTAGGCCTTGATGAAGTCGTCTATGTCGCCGGCGAGCACCGAGTCCACGTCGCCGCGCTCCAACTTGGTGCGCGCGTCCTTGACGAGGCGGTAGGGCGCGAGGACGTAGTTTCTGATCTGCGAGCCGAAGGAGATGTCCGCCTTGTTGGCTTCGAGCGCGGCGGTCGCGGCGCGCTGCTTCTCGAGTTCCAGCTCGTAGAGCTTCGCGCGAAGAACCTGCATCGCGACGGCGCGGTTCTGGTGCTGCGAGCGCTGGTTCTGGCAGGAGACGACGATACCCGTGGGCAGGTGCGTGATGCGCACGGCGGAATCCGTCGTGTTGATGTGCTGCCCGCCCGCGCCGGTCGAGCGGTAGGTGTCAACGCGCAAGTCCTTCTCGTTGATCTCGACCTCGATGTTCTCGTCAATCTCCGGATAGACGAACAGAGACGCGAACGACGTGTGGCGGCGCGCCGCCTGATCGAACGGCGAGATGCGCACGAGGCGATGGACGCCCGCCTCCGCGGACAACAGCCCGTATGCGTACTCGCCTTCGACGCGGAACGTCACGCTCTTTAAGCCAGCCTCCTCGCCCGGCTGGTACTCGATGATCTCGGTCTTGAAGCCGCGCCGCTCAGCCCACTTCAGGTACATCTTCAAGAGCATCTCCGCCCAGTCCTGCGATTCCGTCCCTCCCGCGCCCGGGTGGATCGTGCAGATGGCGTTCAGCGCGTCGTGCTCGCCGCCGAGGAGCATCTCCGTCTCGGCTTCACCGACCTCGTGCTCCAAGCGTTCGAGCAGCGCGCGGAGTTCTTTAACGCTCGACCCGTCATCACCGCCTTCGGCGAACTCGAAGAGCACGCCCGCGTCTTCGATAGACGACTCGAACTGCTGCTGCCGGTCGATGACGCGCCCCAGGCGGCTGCGCTGCTGCAAGAGCTTCTGCGCCGCCTCCTGATCGTTCCAGAAGTCGGGCGCGCTCGCCTCGCGCTCGCTGCGGCTCAGCTCCTCGCGCTTCGCGGCGACATCAAAGAAACCTCCCGAGCTGTTCGACGCGCGTGCGCAGTTCGTCGTACAGCGTGCGCAGCTCTTGGGAAGGGAATTGGTCGGGTGTCGGAATCTTATAAGCCATAGTCTTTGGTGTCGGTACTTAACTTATTTTTTTGCTCGGCGGCAGTGCCGAGCTAACTGTCGCCAGCACGGCGACGACCGCGCAGAAGGCGACGAAGAGATCGCCGTGGCGAGTGTAGAAGGTCTCGCCGCCCGCGGCGCGCGTGATCGTCCAGGTGCGCGAGGCGGTCTGGAAGCTGTCGGTCGCGTCCAAGACTTCGCCGCGCGGCGTGATGCGCGCGGTGATGCCGGTATTGGTGACGCGCAGGATCGTGCGGCGGTTCTCGACGGCGCGGAAGACGGCGTTCGCGAGGTGCTGTCGGAGCACCGGGGTCTTGCCGAGGTAGCCGTCGTTCGAGATGTTGATTAGCACGTCGGCTCCTTCGTTCGTGAAGCGGCGCGCGATTGCGGGGAACGCCGACTCGAAGCAGATGAAGACTCCCGCGCGCGCTTGACCTGCGGGCAGCAGCGTGTAGTTCGAGCCCGGGGTGAAATCGCCGACCAGACCTCCCAGGAGTCCGCCGCCTAACCAGCGCGGCAGCGGCACGTACTCGCCGAACGGCAGCAGGCGAATCTTATCATACTGCGCGACGAGCCGACCCTCCTGATCGATCATCACGGCGGAATTATAGACGCCCCCGCCGGGCGCTGGCTCCATCGAGTTGAAGATGACGGAGGCGCGCTCGCGCCGCGCGAAGTCCGCGACCGCCTCGCGCCACTCCGCGTCGCGCGCGTAGGAGAAGTTCATCGGCGATTCGGGGAAGACGGCGAGGCGCGGCGTCGCGCGCATCGCCTCGACGTTCGTCTCGTCGGAAGTTTGATCGTGAGCCGACGCCGCGAGCCGCTCGTCCCAGTCGTCGAGCGCTCTCATCGTCATCGAGAAGTGGCGCGCGACGAGGGCGTCGTTCTCCGCCTTCGTGCGCTCGAAGTCCGGCGAGACGTTCGGCTGGATGGCGACGACGACCGCCTCAGGTCTATGACCGATGCCGGCGCCGAAATCGGCTTCGTATGCCCGCCACGCCGCGAGCGAGATCAACGACGCGACGAGCAGAGCGGCGAGCGTAGCCGCGACGATCGCGCGGCAGTGGCGTCGCAGCAGCGCGTAAGTGATCGCCGAGTTGAGCGCCAAGATGAAAAAGCTGATCGCATAGACACCGCCCCACGTCGCGCTCTGAATCAGCGCGGGCTCGTAAGCCTGCGTGTAGCCGACGGCGTTCCAGAGTTGCCCCGTGACGAGCAGGCGCGCCCACTCGCAGGCAGCCCAAGCGAAGGGCGCGACGAGAAGTGACGCCGCGACGCCGCGCCGCGAGGCGATCAAAGAGATCGCGAGGCAGCAGAGTGCGGGGAAGAGCCCGACGACCAAAGTAATCGGCGCGAGGAGCGGGAAGGCGGCGAGAGCGGGGATGCCGCCGTAGTAGATCATCGAGTGGGTGAGCCACCAGCAGGAGCCGTAGAAGTAGAGCGTGCCCGCGAGCCAGCCGAGAAGGAAACTTTGCGCGGGGCGGGGGCGCGGCGGCGCACAGACCGCGCAGAGCAGCGGCACGAGCGCGACCCAAGCGAGCCACCATAAATTGAAGTCGGGGAATGAGAGGACGAGGAGCAGCGACGAGAGTGCGACGAGCGCGAGGCGCGTGCGCGTGGGGGCGAGGGCAAGGGCGCGTTCGCGCAAGGCGTGTCGCCTGCGCGTGAGACGTTGGGCGTCGAGGGCGATTGCGTCCCGCACGCGCCGGAGTTTAACAGACGCGCGGAGGGCGCGTCACCGCGCGCCCCTTCCGCGCGAAAAAAAAATTTTGCCGCGGGGGAATGCGGCGGCGTCTGCGTCAAAACGTCGGGCGTAATGACGCAAAAAGACGGATTTTTGTCACCGCCGGGATGACAAATTTTGTCGAATTGACGCCCCGAAGCGACCCTTTGTCAACGCCGGGCGGCGCGCGTCAGTCGCACGCGGCGACGGCGGTGGGCAGGGAAGATTGCGCGGGAATGCGGTGTAAAAAAAACTGTGCCCCAAAAGCGGGAGAACCCGGATTTGAAACCGGGTTCTTGAAAGATAGGCTATTCAGAAAGGGTCGCTCGGCGGGCGGTCGGAGTAGCGGCAGGCTACGTCCGGAGGTAGGTTGGCGGCGGGGTCACGGTTTAACTGCTTCCGTGCTTGCCGCTCTCATCTAAAGCACTTCCCGTGCCACGGCGGCGACCGTTTCAGGAAATTCCACGCACGCGATTCCAGCGCGCGTGCTGACGGAAACGCCGACGAGCCGACCGACCGGCGACTAGACCGGCGCGCCGCCCACACCCTCACTCCTCCCGCTCGACTTCCAGCAAGTGCCCGCGCGCGCCGACGACACGGACGCGCACGCCGCCCGCGCGCTCGATTCTCTCTCCCGCCGGCGCGCGCGCCGGGAACAGTTCGCCGCGGACGAGCACCGCGCCTTCCGGCGTCAAGTCGCGCACGACCACGCCGACGCGACCGACAAGATCGAGCGGCGCGCTCGAAGATTTTTTATGGCGCGCAGACGCGGCGAAGACGACGAGCGCGAGCGTAGCGGCTACGAACGCGACGACAAGAAACGTGGGCGGTGGGAGCGCGACGGGAGAGGAAGAATGAAGCACGAGCGATGAAGGATGAGAGAGAAGCCGAATCTCGATCAGCGATACTTTCATCCTTCATCCTTCCGCCTTCACCCTTTCATTTCGCCCCCGTCTCGACTTGGCGGTAGAGAGCGAGCGCCTCCTGGTTGTTGGGGTCGAGCTGGATCGCCGTGCGCGCGTGCGCGAGCGCCTGCGCGCGGTCGCCCTGCTCGAGGAAGATGCGCCCCAGGAGGATGTGCGCGTCGATCAGTTTCGCGTCCCAGAAGAGCGCGGTCTTCAAGGAGCTGATCGCGCGCACGAGATCGCCGCGCCGCTGATAGACGCGACCGATGTAGAGGTGCGCCTCGGCGTTCATCGGCTCGATCATGAGCACGCGGTTCAGCTCGGGCAGCACCTCGTCGTCCTGCCCCGCGGCGTAGAGCTTGCGCGCCTTCTCCATGATGTCCTGCGCGTTCGCCGCCGTCGTGTCAACGACCGGCTGCTGAATCTCTATGGACTGCGCCACGTCGAACGCCGGCACGACGCGCAAGGAGATGCACGCGATTGACTGCGACTTCTGCCACTCGGTCTGGCACTGCGCGTAGGGCTTGCCGAGGTAGCGGCGCGCCTCGTTGTCGGCGGCGGTCGCGGCTTCGGTCTGTCCCGCCTTCTCTAGAGCCTTCGAGTAGAGGAAGAGAACTTCGCCGGAGCGCGGGAGGATCGTCAGCAGGTTGCGTAGCTGATCCGTCGCCTCCGGGAACTTGCCCGACATGAAGAGCGCGTATGAGTAGTTGTAGAGCACGGTCGGGTCTTGCGGGTCGGTCTCCCTGGCGCGCTCCAGAAAGCCTATCGCCTGCTTGAGCAGCCGGTCGCGCTCGGCGTCCGTCTTCTCCTGCCGCGCGGCTTGCAGCGAGATCGCGCCCGCGTTGTTATAGACGCCCGTGAGCGGCAGATCGGAGGCTAAGGTGACGAGCGTGTCGAGCGCGCCCTTGAGATCGCCGAGGCGCTGCTTGCTCAAGCCGGCGTAGAACGCCGCCTCGCCGTAGTGCGTGTCGCCCTTCTTCAGTTTCGAGTAGTGCTCGGCGGCGTTCTTCCAGTCCCCGCGCTGGTAGTAGAGGTTGCCGAGCTCGAACTCGGCTTCCGGGTAAATCTCCCCGGGGTGAACCTTCGCGTACTCGCGCCCGGCGTTCTGTAAGTACGCCGAGCGCTTCTCCAGATCGTCCGTCATCACGCCCTTGACCAGACTCTCGAAGGCGCGCGGCGGCACCTTCGTGGCGAGCTCGAGCACGCGGTTGAGCGAAAGCGTGAGCGCCTCGTCGCGCAGGTAGAGGACGTTGTAGGCGAGCGCGCCCTGCGTGCGCTGGAGGTTCGTCACGGCGCCGCCGAAGTCGAAGGTGCGCCAGAGCTGCCCCTCGTTGACGCGCACGACGCGCGCCGTGCCGCTGATCTCGAGCGGGACTGTCTTCTCGCCGCCCGCCGCCGCTTCTTGCGCGGGCTTCACCGAGTAGTTGCCGATGACGACGAGCGACGCCTTCGCCTCGCGCGCGATCTTGATCATCGTGGCGCGCGAGGGCTGGGCGGTGAGCGGGAGGCGCAGGCGCTGGTAGAGCAGCTCGCGCTCGTCCGAGGAGACGACGGAGAGTCCGGGCGCTTGCGCGAAGAGGTCTGTGAGTGCGTCGGCGAAGCTCGCGCCGATCCAGTTGTACTCTTTCTGGTTGGTCGTGTTCTCAAACGGCAGCACGATGATCGTGTCGTGCAGCGGCGGCTCGGCGGCGGCGCCTTGCGCGTTGGCGCGCGCGGGCGCGTTGAAGAGCGCGGCGGTGACGAGGGCGCAGGCGAAAAGGAGTCTCTTAAACATCGCGTCGTTCCCGTATGTTGCGGAAAGTTCTGCCGGGCGAAAAAGTTAGTCTGTCACACGGCGCGCGCGCGCATCAAGCCGCGGCGCGGGGCGAGGAGCCGCCCCTGTGTAGATGAACCGGCGCGCGGTTTAGTTGGCATCCGCCGCACGCCACACGCGGCTTGCCGCGGGCGGCGCGGCGCGCCCGGCGTGGGCTATAATCCGCAGACTTTGCCGACGCGCCATGCGCGAGCGCGAAAACCGAGTGGACGAACCGAACGAAGGCTGCGGGCTGACTGACGGCGCGGGGCGCGTCGCGGCGGCGAATCACGTCGCGGCGGCGTTCTGCGTCGCCGACGCGCCGGCGATCAGCGTCGTCGTGCCCGCGCGCGACGAGGAGGGCGCTATCGGCGCGCTGCTCGACGCGCTCGTCGCGCAGACGCGCGCGCCCGCCGAGATCGTCGTCGCCGACGGCGGCTCGCGCGACGGCACGGCGGCGATCGTCGAGCTTTACGCACGGCGCGACGCGCGCGTGCGGCTCGTGCGCGCGGGCGCGGCTTACCCGGGGCGCGGGCGCAACGTCGCCGCCGCCCGAGCCTCGTGCGACTGGCTCGCCTTCGTTGACGCGGGCACGCGCCCCGCCGCCGACTGGCTCGCGCGTCTCGCCGCGGAGGTCGAGCGCGACCCCTCGCTCGAAGTTGTGCTCGGCGCGTGGGAGCCGGTCGTGCGGAACCTGTTCGACGAGTGCTCGGCGATCAGTTACGCCTACGCGGTGCCGGTGGAGGTCGGGGGCGTGTGGATGCCGCCGCCGTGCGTCGGCTCGTCGCTCGTGCGGCGCGCGGCGTGGAGCGCGGTCGGGGGCTTCCGCGAAGACCTGCGCTCCGGCGAGGACTTGCTCTTCATGGACGCGCTCGACGCGCGGGGCTTGCGGACGGCTTACGCGCCGCGCGCGCTCGTCTCCTGGGAGATGCCGCCGACGCTTGCGCGCACCTTCAGACGCTTCCTCACTTACTCGCGCCACAACCTGCGCGCAGGACTCTGGCGGCGTTGGCACGCGGCGATCCTCACGCGCTACGCGCTGCTCCTGCTCTGCGCGCTCGCCGCTCGGCTCTTCGCGGGGGTTGCCGTCGCGCTCGCCCTGCTCGTCGCGCTCTTGCTCGCGATGCTCGCGGCGCGCGGCGTCGTCGCGCTGTGGCGCAACCGCAAGACTTTCCCCGCGGGACGGGCGCGCAACGCGCTCAGGCTCGCCCTGCTCGTCCCGCTCACCGCGACCGTTGACGCCGCCACGCTCGCGGGCGCGCTCCACTGGCTCGTCGCCGACAAGCTCCGGCTCAAGGGAACGATGAAGGAGGAACGCGGAACGATGAAGTAAGAGCCGATCGTCTTCACTTCACCGTTCGTCGTTCCTCCTTCATCGTTCCCTTGGCGTCACTTGCGCGCGAGGTAGTAAACCCAGGGGTGGCGCGTGTCGCGCGCGGTCGGGTGGCCGTCCATGTCGTAGGCTTCGGCGGAGGAGAAGCCGGCGCGCCGGAGTTGTTCGAGCTGCGCGGGCGCGGAGATGTAGTAGGCGAGGAGCGAGAAGCCGTGCGCGTTGTCGTTGACGACGGCGTACTCGTCCGCGTGAACCTCGTGCCTGCGCATGCGGAGGTGCTTGGGCAGGTGCGCGAGGCAGTAGAGGCAGTATTTGACGTAGGGCGCGGACAGCCGCGGTTTCGTCTGCCACGGCATCTTGTTGAAGTGTTCGCACTCGCGGTTGTGCGAAGAGAACATGAAGTAGCCGCCCGGCTTGAGCACGCGGCGCACTTCGCGCAGCACCTGGAGGCGCTCCTCGTGCGGCACGTAGTCAATGCCGTTGAAGGAGAAGAGCGCGAAGTCGAAGCTCTCGTCGGCGAACGGGGAGAGGTCGCGCGCGTCCCGGCAGAGGAGACGGGCGCGGGGGAACTTGCGGCGCGCGGCTTCGACGAGGGCGGGCGTGTAGTCAATGCCGGTGTAGTCGTCGCTTATTTCGAGCAGGTGCCTGGTCGTCCTGCCCGCGCCGACGCCGACGTCGAGCAACGGCTTGCCGCGCAGCGCGGGCGCGAGCCGTGCGAGCAGCACGCGTTCGGTCTCGAACAGCCCGTCGGCGCCCACGTACTCGCCGACGACGTCCGCGCGCGCGTAGGCCGCCTTGTTGATTTGATCCAAGAGACTCATTCCCGGTTCGTCAGATCGCGTCGCCGAGGAGGAGGCGCCGCGCTGTGAGAAACAGTCTGCCGCGCGGCGTCAGCGCGCGCTCGGCGATGTAGTTCTTAACGACCGCGCCGCCGAAGCCCTCCTTGAAGCGGTTGATGGCGAGGCGGCGGGGGTCGGTCGTGCCGTGATACCAGCCGCCGAGATCGTAGAGGGTCGCGCCGTCGGCTTTGAACTTCTGCACGTCGAGCCAGTGGTGGAGGCGGTTGGCGCGCGAGACGCGCGCGCGACCGGCGTCGGCTGCCGCGCGCTGTGGCGAGAAGGATTGCAGGAGCGTCGCCCTGCCGCCGCTCAGGTAGTAAGAGTGAAAGACCAGCTCGCCGCGCCGTTCGTCGCAGACGCGCGAGACGTAAAGGTTGCCGGTCTCAGCCGTCAGCGCGAGCCACGCGGGGTCGAGCGGGCGCAGGCGGCGGGCGCGCGCGAACTCGTCGTAGCCTTCGCGGAAGCGCGCGAGTAGTGTGGCGTCGTCGGCGCGCGCGAAATCATACGCGAGGCGGTCGTGCGCCTCGGCGCGGCGCACCTCGTAGCGGCAGCCGCGCTTCATGGCGGCGAAGAGCGCGCCGGCGTCCGCCGAGAGATCGATCAGGATCGTGTGGAACTCGCGGCAGTAGGCGCGCGGGTCGGGCTCCGCGAGCTGGTAGCGGCGGACGATGTCAACGCCCGCGGCGGCGGGCTCCTCGCCGTGCCAGCCTTCGGCGACGCGGACGAACTTCTTGCGATAGACGATCACGCGGCAGAGTCGCGCGGGGCTCGGTTCATCTTCCGCCGCGCTTCACCTCGGCAGTCATTCGCCGCG
Source organism: Acidobacteriota bacterium (assembly GCA_020201365.1). Lineage (GTDB taxonomy): Bacteria > Acidobacteriota > Blastocatellia > Pyrinomonadales > Pyrinomonadaceae > JAIVGV01. The sequence continues at coordinate 1,211 of JAIVGV010000294.1, read as the reverse complement.
ACTCTTTCGTCGCGATCCACTCGGTCTCTTTTCAGTAGTGCTCGGTCGTCCCGCCCGCGCGCAGTCGCACTTCGGCGCGGGGCTGGCGCGCGGCGGCGGGGAAGAGGCGGCGGCAGGCGGCGCGCAGGCGCGCCAGCGAGTCGCGCACGCCGGAGACACGCACGGCGAAGGCGGCGCGGTCGTCGCGGTCGCCGATGAGGTGGCGACCGAGCGCGAACGGATCGGTGTGCGCCGGGTCGTTCGCGCCGCCGTCAACCGTGACGGCGCAGGCGTAGCCGACCGAGCGCGCGAGCCGCGCGAGCACGGAAGAGTAGTCGCCTTTCGGGTACGAGAGCGCGGGCGCGCCTTCGCCCGCCAGCAGCGCGACCGCCGCGAAAGAGTCGCGTAGCTCGCGCTCGGTCTCCGCGGGCGTGAGCGAGGGCAGGCGCGAATGCGAGCAGGTGTGCGAACCGATCTCGAAGCCGTGCTCGCGCGCCAGCGCGCGCAGCTCCGACCAGGAGAGGTGCGTGAGATCGTCGGCGGGCGACCAGCGAAGTGCGTCGTGCGCGGCTGAGTCGTTACCGGCGTCGTCTTCGTCTGCGGTCTTGTCCGTGATGACGAAGAGCGATGCGGGGAGTCTGCGCGCGGCGAGGCGCGGGGCGGCGGCGGTCAGGAAGTTGCGGAAGCCATCGTCGAAGGTGAGGACGGCGCAGTAGGGCGGAAGCCTTCTGCCTTCGCGGCGCGCGGCGAGGTATTCGCTCAGGGGGATGACGCGGTAGCGGCTCACGAGGTAGTCGAGCTGCCGCTCGAAGAGCGGCGCGGGCACGTGTATGCCGTGCGGGTCGTGCGCCGCGCGCGTCGTGCGCTCGGTGACGCCGTGGTAGCAGAGGAAGACGACGCGGCGGCGGTTCCGCCACGCGGCGAGGCGCGTGACGCCCGCCGCGTGGAGCAGGGCGAAAAGGAGCTTCTTCATCTCAAGCCGACCCGATTCGTAGGAAGAGACCGGAGAAAAGACAGACCCCAGACCGCCGAGGCGCGGCAGCCCGGATCATGAATCTTCAATTCTTCGGTTACTCGGGCAAAGAGTAGCCGGAGCGACGCCCGATACGTTCATGGTTAGGCAGGCGCAAACCCGCCGGGCGTGGTAAAACAGTTGCGAGTGGCGCGCAGGATACTACGGACTGCGGCGCGTGGCAAAGGCGCGCGGGCGAAATTTTGCGGGAGGGCGACGG
>JAIVGV010000293.1 GCA_020201365.1 Acidobacteriota bacterium | reverse complement strand
GCGATGACGAGCGGGGCGGTCGCGACGAGCCGCAGCCCGCCGCGGGCGTGAGGGGATTCGTCGCGACCTGCGCGCGTCACGCGCCCGCCTCCGGGCGCGTGCGAAAGGCGCGCGGGTCGAGTTCGGCGAAGAGGTTGTCTTCGCGTTCGACGGCGGCGAGTCGTCGTTCGTCAAGCGCGCCGCTTTCGAGCTGCCCGGCGAGCGCGTCGAAGCGCGCGACGTGCGTGCGGAAGCGGCGGGCGGCGTACTCGGCGGTCGCGCCGCGGTAAATCTGGAACGCCCAGTCGCTCGACTGCGCGAGGAGCAGTTCGCGCGCGCACTGTCGCAGCGCGCGCGAGTTGAGAGCGCTTGACGCCGAGTCGTCTGTCGCGCCCGCACCGACGGTCGCGTCGTCGTTGACTTCGTTCGTCGAGAAGCGGTCGGCGAGCGCGGTCATGCGCGCCTCGGCGGCGTGCTGGCGCGGGTAGAGCCAGGCGTTCGCGTCGCTGAGCCACACTTTGAAGTAACCCTCCTCGCCCCAGGATGAGGCGGAGAGCCTTTGCGTCTGCAGCGGCAAGGCGTTTGCGGCGGCGGCGTCCAAGTAGTCGCCGGGCGTGACGCAGGCGATCTCCGCGCGCCGCTCGTGGAGCAGTCGCAGCACGCATTCGAGGAACTCGACGCCCTCGTGCCACCAGTGACCGAACAGCTCGGCGTCGTAGGGCGCGACGACGAGCGGCGCGCGCGCTCCCATCACGCCTGACAACTCGCGCGCCTGCCTGATCCTCTCGCCGACGAAGTGTTGCGCGTGGGCGCGGACGCGCGCGGCGGCGGCTTCCGGGTCGTAAGGGAGCTTGGCGTCGAGCGGCACGTCGCGCCCCGTGACGCGGTGGTACTTGAGTCCGAGGTCGCGCCGGCGCGCGTCCGGTGAGAGGTGCGGGCGCAGGTATTCGAGCGGCGCGTCCCAGCCGAGGTCGCGGTAGAACTCGCGGTAGGCGGGGTCGCCCGGGTAGCCGACGTTCGCGCTCCACACCTGCTCGCTCGATTCGAGATCGCGCGCGAAGGCGGCGACGCCGCTCTCAACACGGACGGGCGCGTGGACGCCGTAGCGCGGGCGCGGCTCGCCGTAGAGAACCGCGTGGGCGTCGGCGAAGAAGTATTCGATGTCGGCTCCGGCGAGGTGCGTTTCGAGTCCGGCGGCGTAGGCGCATTCGGGCAGCCAGATGCCGCGCGGCGATTTGCCGAAGTGCTTGCGGTGGTTCGCGGCGGCGATTCTGATCTGCGCGCGGCGCGCCTCCTCGGTCGAGACGAGCGGGAGGAGCGCGTGCGTGGCGGCGCAGGTCGTGATCTCGATGGCGCCGTCGTCTTGGAGTCGGCGGAAGGCTGCGACGAGATCGCGCGAGTAAACGGCGTCCCAGAGTTTCTGCGCGGCGCGCAGGCGCTCGAAGTTGTCGCGGGCGGCGAGATGAAACTGCGGCTCTTCGCGGAAGGTGCGCGCCAGCTCTTTCCCGGCAAGCTCGAGCAGGTTCGCGAGGCGGCGCGTGTAGCGCGCGCGCAGAAGATCGTCCGAGAGCATCTCGCAGAGCGTGGGCGAGAGGCTGACGGCGAGGCGCGCCTTCGTCCCTTCGTCGCGCAGGCGCGCGAGCGCGGCGAGGAGCGGGAGATAGACTTCCGTGATCGCCTCGTAGAGCCAGTCCTCTTCGAGGCAGCCTTCCGCTTCGGGGTGGCGCACGAACGGCAGGTGCGCGTGCAGGACGAGACTGAAGAAACCTACGGGCACGAAGTTAAGCGCGGCGCGCGACGCGCGACATGCTCGACGGCGCGACGCGGAAGGAAGCGGACGAGGCGGCGTGCGGCGGCGACGAGGCTGCTGCAAGTCGCGCCCTGCCCGCCGTGATCTCATCAACGCTCGCCGCGATCTCGTCGTCGCTCGGCGCGCGCGCTTGGTCGTCGGTCGCTTCGGCGGCGCGCGCGTACTGCGCGAAGCCGGAGACGGCGAGCATTCGCGCGAAGCCTTGTGAGTCAGTGCGGAACGTCTCGTCGCCGTCGGTCGCGCGCGAGATCGCGTCGGGCGGCGTCTCGACCGCGTTCGACGCGAGCGCGCGGACGAACGGGAGACCTTCGGCGACGAAACCGATCTCGGCGCGGTAGGAGCGACCGGGCGCGGCGTCGAGCCAGAGGCTTCTTCCGTTAGCGGGCGTGGCAGCCGCGGCGACGCCGCTTTCCTGATCCACGAGGCGCGCGGCGACGCGGAAGCGATCCGCCAACTGTCCGAAGGCGCGGCGCAGCGTGGCGCGCGGAACGTGCGCGAAACTCCAATAGAGGTAGAGCCTGCGCGGCGACTGGACGAGCAGCCGCGCCTCGTCGCGCGGTGCGGGCGATTCGACGGCGGCGGTCGCGTCGCCTTCGCGTTCGTCCTGTGCGTGTGCGGTCATCAAAGTCAGCGAGCCGGGCGCGCGCGCTTGTGCGACGACGCGCGCGTGATTCTCGATTCGTCTTGGTGCGCTGACAGTTGTAAGAGATTGCGGGCGCGGTGTCAACGAGGAGTCTCGGCAGGTAATGGCTCGACCTGAGCTTGCGTGGATTAGGAAGCGGCGTTCACCGCAGAGGCGCGGAGAGCCGCAGAGGTCGCGCGGAGAAATCCTCCGCGTAAACTCTGCGGCTCGGCTCTGCGCCTCTGCGGTGAGTCCCCTCTGTCGCGCGATCAGACGCACGATAAAAAGAGGAGCGTGAACCCGCTACTTCTGCCGCGCGATGCCGCCGGTGACTCTCTTGAGCTTGATGTCGAGCGTGCCGAGGTCTGCGTCGAGGCGCGCGCGGACGGGGAGGCGGCGCGCGTCGTCCGTGAGCCAGATCGTCATCTCGCCTCCGCGACCTTCGACGAGGCGACCCGCGCCGAAGAGACCCACGTCGAGGCGGAAGGCGGCGACCCTGCCGACGGCGGTGCTCATCACCTGGCGCTCGACGACCCTGACGGGGACGTGGGCGGTGCGCCCGTCGTCGCTGACGGCGAGATCGAAGGTCTTGCCGACGGCGAGCGGCTGCGCGCGCAGGTAATAGATCGCGGAGACGATGTCGTGCGCGGCGTCGCGGACGGGCGCGGTGACGACGCGGGGCGGCTCCGCCGGCGCGTTCGGATCGCGCTCGGTGAAGGTGAAGCGGTCGGCGCGGCGGTCGAACTCGGCGACGCTCTCGCGGACGCGTCTGCCCTGCTCGTCGCGCTTCGTGGTGCGGAGGATGAGGAAGTCGCGCGCGTCAACGACCGACTCCTGCGTGTAGTGGAAGTCTATGCCGAAGAGCTTGTGAAAAAAACCCTTCGCGCGCACGTCGCCTTTGAAGACGAGGTTCGGCGGCGCGACCTGCGATTGCGCCGCCGCGCCGCGCGGCTGCGTCGCGTCGCTCTGTTGCGTCGGAGGTCGCGGCTGCGACTCGCCCGCGTTCGTCGCGCTCACCTTCGCGCGCGAGGCTGTGAAGCGGAACTCGGCGATCTCGACGCCGCGCAGGACGAGCTTGGAGAAGTCCGCCTGATAGATGAGGTCTTCGCCGGGCTCGAAGGGTAAGGGCTTTGCCGCGTCGCCCGCGCTGGGCTCGTCCGCGCCCGATCGAGCAATGTTTTCGGTCGCGCGTTGATCGCGTCCGCGCGCGCCGACGCCGAACAAGCCGCCGAGAGTCGCGCAGAGGAGCGCGAGCGCGGCGGCGAGGCGGAAGAAGTCTTGTCGCGTCGGAAACGTCATCGCAGCAGCAGCGACTTGAGCGCGAGCAAGCCCCACGCGGCGAGCAAGCCGAGCGCGGCGCGCCACTCGCGGTAGCGCAGGTAAAGATTCGCGTCGAACTTCGCGCCCGCCGTTGCGCCGTCGCGGTACGGCGTGAGCCGCGGCAGAAAGAGTGGCACGGCGCGCGCGTAACGCTCGTAGTCGTCCTTGAAAAGCTCCGCGAGCGTCACGGCTTCGACGCGCATCACCGGCAGATAGATGCCAAGGAAGAGCGCGACGAAGAGTCCGCCGAGCGCCGCGAGCAGCCACAGCCGCCCAGCCGCCGCGACTGTGAAGCCGAGACCGATGATGAAGCTCCCCAAGTAGAGCGGGTTGCGCGTGTGCGCGTAGGGACCCGATGTCGCCAGCCGATCGTTCTTGCGGATGTGACCCGAAGCCCACGCGCGAATGGCGAGCCCGACGACGGCGACGAGACCGCCGACGATGAGTGTCGTCGCGCGCGGCTGCGCGAGGAGCAAAAAGACGCCCGCGCAGGCGAAGCCGAGCGGCACGCGCCAGCGCTGTACCCACGTGCCGCCCCTACGCAAGCGTGAGCGCCTCCGCCCGTCGCTTCGACGCGCGCCCGCGCCGAAGCCGCTCGCCCACGGCGTCCGCCGCGCGCCCGACTCCGATCTCCATGCAGACCCACTGCGAGCAGGCGCGCCGGTGACAGTCCACGCGGCAAGAGATGTCCGTGCGCCCGACCTCGATGTCGTCGGCGCGCGGGCTGCCGTTGCGCCACCACTCGGTCGGGCCGTAGATGCCGACGACGGGCGCGCCCGCGGCGACCGCGAGGTGCGTCGGTCCCGTGTCGCCGCCGACGTACACCGCGGCGCGCCGCGCGAGCGCGTAGAAGCCTTTGAGCGAGAGACCCGTGGGCTCCGCCGCGCCGAGGCGGCTCGTGTCTGCGACGCGGCTCGCTAACTCCTCCTCGCCGGGTCCGAAAGTTACGAGCGAGCGCAAGCCGTGACGTTCAAAGAGCGCGTCGGCGAGCGCGCCGTAACGCTCAGCGCCCCAGAGCTTCGTCACCCAGCCGCCGCCGGGGTTCAGGATCGCGAACTGACCCTGAGCGCGCGAGGCGACCGCCGCCGCCTCGCGCTCGTGCTCGTCGCCGGTCGCGATGGGGAACTCGAAGTCGTCGGCGTCTTCGGGCACGGTGATGCCGAGCGCGCCCGCGACGAGGGCGAGGTTCTTGTGTATGACGTTCGTGCGCGCGGGGGCGTGAACCGTCTCGTGGAGAAGGTACCGGCTGGCGGGCTCGCGCAGGTGTTCGCGCGCGAAGCCGTAGGTGCGCGTCGCGCCGGAGAGGCGTGCGATTGTCGCGGATTTGAGTAAGCCTTGGAAGTCGAGCGCGGAGTCGAAGGCTGAGGCGCGCAACCGACGCAACTGCCGGCGCGTCGCCGACAGCGTCTCCCCAGACACCGGCGCGCGCCTCAGTGCCTTCGTGTCCACTACGATGGCACTTTCCAGGAGCGGGTTGTCTCTCAAAATTTCCGCCGCGCCCCGTTCGACGACCCAAGACACTTTCGCCTCCGGCAGCGCACGCCGCACCGCCGCCAGAGCAGGAAGCGTGTGCACCACGTCGCCGATGCTGCCGAGTTTGACGAAGAGAACGCGCATGAGAGCCGTCAACCGTGAACCGTGACAGGTAAGAAGTTAAAACAAAAAGCGCGAGCCCGCCACCCGCCGCGCCCGACGCCGCCGCGCGTCACTGCGAGTTGGCACAACCCGTCGCCCGTTACGGTTTACGGTTGACGGTTTTGAGAATTTCCGTCGAGGAGTGATCTTTGGGATCGCCGACGATGGCGACGCGACCGCCGTAGGAGAGGACGACGGCGCGCTCGGGCACGGTCTCTTCGGTGTAGTCCGTGCCCTTCGCGTGGATGTCGGGGCGGATGACGAAGAGCAGCGCCTCGACGGTCGGCTCCGGGAAGATGGTGACGAGATCGACGGCGCGAAGGCTGGCGACGACTTCGGCGCGCTCGCGCTCCGGGACGAACGGTCGCCCCTCGCCCTTGAGCCGCCGCGCCTGCTCGTCGGAGTTGACGCCGACGACGAGCAGATCGCCGAGCGCGCGCGCGGCTTCCAGATAGCGCACGTGCCCGACGTGCAGCAGGTCGAAGCAGCCGTTGGCTAAGACGACGCGCGCGCCGTGCCGACGCGCGATGGCGACGCGCGCGATCAGGCGGTTGCGCTCGACGATGCGCGACGCGGCGTCGGATTTCAGGTGTTCGTCCGGCTGTGGCATCTGCTATCGCTCGTCCCCGGCTTCGACGGAGGCGAGCAACTCTTCCGGCGTGACGCAAGCCGTGCCGCGCTTCATGACGACGATGCCGCCCGCGTGGTTGGCGAGCCGCGCGGCTTCGGCGAAAGTCGCGCCGGAGGCGAGCGCGAGCGCGTAGGTCGCGATCACGGTGTCGCCCGCGCCCGTCACGTCAACCGCCTCGCGCTCGCCGACCGCGGCGATCTGCGTGGGTCGTTGATCCTTTTCCACGAGCAGCATCCCGTGCTTGCCGCGCGTGACGAGCAGCGCCCGGTGTTCGAGCCGCGAGAGGAGATCGGTCGCGGCGCGCGCGAGCTGCGCGTCTTCGTCGAGCCGCGCGCCGACCGTGTGCTCGAGCTCGTCCTCGTTCGGCGTCGCCGAAGTGAAGCCCGCGAACTCCGTGAGGCGGAAGCGCGAATCAACGAGGACTGGAAGATCGCGCGCGCGCGCGATCTCGCGCAAGGTCTCGACGACCACGCCCGACGCGACGCCGTAGTTGTAGTCGGAGACGATGATCGCGTCCGCCCCGTCCGCCGCCGCGCGCAGCCGCGCGCCGAGCTCCGACTTGACGGCTGAGTCTTCGAGCGGCTCGCCCTCGTAGTCAACGCGGATGACCTGCTGCTTGAGCGAGTGGGCGTGCCCGGCGAGCACGCGCACCTTCGTCGTCGTGCGGCGCGAGCCCGAAGCGATGACGCCGCGGCAGTCAACGCCCGCCGCGCCCAGCTTTTCGACGAGCGCGCGCCCCGCCTCGTCGCCGCCGACGACGGCGACGAGCGACGAGCGCGCGCCGAGCGAGGCGAGGTTGTTCGCGCAGTTCGCCGCGCCGCCCGGCACGGTCTCCGTGCGCTCGTGGCGCAGTATGAGCACGGGAGCCTCGCGCGAGACGCGTCCGATCTCGCCGTAGAGGAACTGATCCGCCACGGCGTCGCCGACGACCGCGACGCGGCGTCGCGCGAACTCGCGGACGAGTTCAGCCAGTCGCTCTTTCATGTTTAGCGTCATCGTCAGTCCGCAGAATCTCGCGCACGGCTTCGAGCAGGTTCTCGGCGATCAAGTCCGGCTGGTGCCGCCACGACCCGCGCTGGTACTCGAACTCGCCGCGACCGTAGCCCGTGAGCACGAGCGCCGCGCGCGTGCCCGCGTTGCGCGCAAGCTCGGTGTCGCCGTAGCGGTCGCCGATCGTCCAGGAGCGCGCGAGATCGATGTCTAGCTCTTCCGCCGCGCGCGCGATGAGTCCGGGCTTGGGCTTGCGGCAGTCGCACTCGGCGCGGTAGGGCGCGTCGCCGACCGACGGGTGGTGCGGGCAATAGTAGATCGCGTCGAGCCGCGCGCCCTCGCTCGCGAGTCCTTGCTTGAGCTGTTCGTGAACCTCTGCGATCAAATCTTCCTTGAAGTAGCCGCGCGCGACGCCCGCCTGATTCGTGACGAGGACGGCGAGCCAGCCCGCTCGGTTGATCAATTTGACGGCCTCCGCCGCGAAGGGGAAGACGCGATAGCGCGACGGGTGGTTGACGTAGCCGACCTCCTCCGAGATCGTGCCGTCGCGATCGATGAAGAACGCGCGCCGCCTCAACGCGCCGCCTCCGCGCGCGCTTCAAGCTCAAACGGTTCTGCGGCGACGCGAGCGCGATCCTGTCCGAGCAGCGCGACGGCGCGCGCGAAAACTTCGTCCGCGGTGATCGCCGTCATGCAGCGGTGATCGATGGGGCAGTCGCGCAACATGCAGGGCGCGCAGTCGGGCGGGCGTCGGACGATCTCCGCGACGGGCGAGAAAGGGCGCGTCGTGAGCGGGTTCGTCGGACCGAAGATGACGAGCGTCGGGCGACCCAGCGCGGACGCGAGGTGCGCGGGTCCCGTGTCGTTCGTGACGAGCAAGCCGACAAGACTGAGTATCGCCGCCGTCTCCGCGAGGCTCGTCTCGCCCGTGAGCACGACCGCCTCGCGACGCATCCGCGAGACGACTTCTTTAGTCACGTCCAGCTCCTCGCGCGCGCCGATGAGCAAGACGGTCGCGCCCGCCTCTCCGGCGAGGCGATCCGCGAGCGCGGCGTAGCTCTCGGCTTGCCAGCGCTTCGCGCGGCTGTTCGTCGAGCCGGGGCAGAGCGCGACGAGCGGGCGCGCGAGATCAACGCCGCGGGCTTCGAGCAGCGCGGCGGCTCCGGCGCGCCGCGCGTCCGAGACTTCGAGCGCGTACTGTGGCGCGAGTTCGTCGAGCCGCGACGCCTGCGCGTTTCGCCGCGGCGAAGAGACGCCGAGTGCGCGTCCGAGTTCGGCGACGAGGTTGAGGTAGTAGAAAACCTCGTGGCGCGTGCTGCGCCAAGCGGGCGTTTCGAGCGCGTGCGTGAGGAATTCGCCGCGGCTCTCGGTCGCGTAGCCGACGCGCGCCGGGACGCGTGCGGCGAAGGCGACGAGCGCGCTTTCGATTGAGTTCGGGAAGAGCAGCGCGAGATCGAAGCGGCGCGCGCGCCACTGTCTAACCTGCCGGAGAAAAGAGCGCACGCCGCGCGCGGGCTCCTCGATGACGAGCAGATCGTCTATGAAGTCCGCGCCGTCGAAGATGTCTCGCGCCCAGGCGCGCGTGGCGAGCGTGACGTGCGCGCGGGGCAGCAGGCGGCGCAGCTCGCGCAGGGCGGGCACGGTCATCAACGCGTCGCCCACCCAGTTCGCGCCGCGCACGACGACGCGCTCGATCCGCTCCGCTTCCAACGTCATCACTTACAGCAGACTTCGCAACCCCTCTTCGATGCCGATCTGCGGCTCCCAGCCGAGTTCGACGCGCGCCCGCGAGATGTCGGAAACGTAGTCGAAGGGGGCGGGCGCGGGCAGGCTCGCCTGCTCGTCAATGATCGGCTCAAGCTCGATGAGCCGCCCGACCGTCTCGACGATGCCCCGGAGCGAGATCGCGTGGCGTCGTCCGCCGCCGAGATTATACACGCCGCGCGGCACGTCCGAGTCTATGAAGGCGCGGCAGGCGCGCGAGAAGTCTTCGACGTGGAGCGGATCGCGCACGGGGCGGCCTTGCGCCGGGAGTCTTAAGAGCCAGCCGCGCTTGACCGATTCGACGTAGTGCGTGACGAAGCCGGGCGCGTTGTGACGGGACGGGCGCGCGTAGGGCGTGGAGAGTCGGAAGACGCAGGCGCGGAAATTTCGCCGGGCGGCGTAGTAGTGTACGAAGTGCTCGGCGGCGAGCTTCGACCATTCGAGGGGCGACTGACCGGCGTAGGTCGTGGGGCAGTCCTCGGAGACTTCGCGCAAGCCTTCGGCGTTCGCGCCGTAAACGTCCTTCGTCGAGGCGAAGACGAACGCCGCGCCCGCGCGGACGTGGCGCAGCACGTTGATCGTGCCTTCGACGTTGACGCGGAAGGTCTCTTCTTCCTCCAACACGTCGCGCCGCTTGTCGAGTCGCGCGGCGAGGTGGATCACGGCGTCGTAGTCCGAGATCATCGGCAGATCCGCGTCGGAGAAGATGTCGCGGTTCGAGCGGCGCGAGAAGTCGTCCGCGCCGAGGAGGCGCGTGACGTGCGTGCCGAGGTAGCCGCTGCCGCCTGTGACGAGGACTCGCATCGCGTGGCGCGGGAGGGGCTCAGTCGGCGGAAAGCTCTCTGGGGCGGCGCAGCACGCCGGAGCCGCCGCGCGCGGCTTCCTTGAGGCGCGCGAGCGATTCGGCGCGACCGATGGCGACGAGCACGTCGCCCGCTTCGAGGCGCACGTCGCCGGAAGGGTTGAAGATCGTCTCGCTGCCCTCGCGCCGGACGGCGACGACGACCACGTCCAGCTCGGAGCGGATGTTGGTGAAGCGCAGCTTGTGGCCGGCGAAGTCTGAGCCGGCGGCGATCTTCACCTGATCGAAGTTGAGATCGAGCGAGTCGGTCGTCACCGAGTCGATGAAGTCGTGGACGGCGGGGCGCGTGAGCGCCTGCACCATGCGCTGGCTGCCGATGATCGTCGGCGCGATCACCTTGTTCGCGCCCGCGCGGACGAGCTTCGGCTCCGCCTGCTCTTCGACCGCGCGCGCGACGATGTGCAGATCGGGATTCAGCCCGCGCGCCGTGAGCACGACGTAAACGTTGTCGGCGTCGTCCGGCAGGCACGCGGCGAGCGCGCGCGCGCGCCCCACCCCGGCGTCGCGCAGCGTCTCTTCGAGCGTCGCGTCGCCGACGATGACGTGCGCGCCGCCCTCGATCAGATCGGCGACGAGGCGCGTGTCGCGCTCGACGGCGACGAAGGGCGCGTGCGTGCGTTCGAGTTCGCGTATGATGCGCTGCCCGACGCGCCCCGCGCCGCAGACGATGTAGTGATCTTGTAGGTTTCTCATCCAGCGTTGGCGGCGACGCCGCCCGAAGGTGGCGAGCACCTCCGACTGCACGACGCTCTGCACGACGATCGAGAAGAGCACGCCGACCGTGCCGAGGCTTAAGAGCATGAAGACGGTGGCGAAGGCGCGCGAGGCTGCCGTCGTCGGGTGGAAGTCGCCGTAGCCGACCGTGGCGATGGTCGTCACGGTCACGTAGAGGCTGTCGAGGAGCGACCAGCCTTCGAGCACGTGGAAGCCGAGCGTGCCCGTGGCGAGGAGCAAGACGACGAAGCCGAGCGCGGCGACGATGCGGCGGCGCGCTCGCTTGCTCAACCTCGCGGCGGGGGACTCCGGGCTCATCGGGGAAACGCGCGCCTCTCGTCGTGCGTCTGAAACAGCAGCGACGGTAGCTGAAGGCGCGTGAACCGTCAACCGGAACGGGAGCGGTCGGCGGCTAGCTGTGAGCCATTGGCAAGAGGAGGCGAGCCCCGATCTGAGCGCTCGCTGCGGTTTCGGTTCAGCTTAGAGCCGACAGCTAATCGCTAACGGCTTCTGTTTACTATTCACGATTTACGATTTACGATTAAAGCCGATGGCTGTTCGTCATCCCCCGCAGCGGAACGTGCCGCCGGCCGCGCGCAAGCGCGGCGCGCCGCGCGTCGTCAAGTACGTCGAGCCCGACGAAGGTTTCTTCCGACGTTGGGCGCGGCGCATCCTCCGCCCGCCCGTCGTCATCGCGCTCGTCGTCCTCACGACCTTCACGCTGGGCGTGCTCGGCTACTACTACCACGTCTTCTCCCAGCGCGTTGACAAGCTCATCAGCGGCGAAATCTACACGCGCTCGGCGGGCATCTACACCGCGCCGAAGGAGCTGCGCGTCGGCTCTGGGATCGCGATGGATGATTTGATCGCGAGCCTGAAGCGCGCCGACTACGTGGAGAAGTCGCAGCAGGCGGACGAGTCGCGCAGCCGCTACGCGGTGGCGGCGACGACCATCGAGATCATTCCGGGGCAGAACGCGACCGTTGACGACAAGCGCGTCTTCCCGCACGTGCGCGTCGCGTTCGCGCGGGCGGGCAAGGGCGTCACTTCGATCACGGACGCGGACACGAACGCGAAGTTGCAGACGGCGCTCGTCGAGCCCGAACAGATCAGTTTCGTCGCGGGCGCGCAGCGCGAGCGGCGTCGCGTCATCGGCTTCAACGACGTGCCGAAGTCGCTCGTTGACGCCGTGACGGTGACGGAAGATCGCGCCTTCTTCCAGCACTACGGGATCAACTTCCGCGGCATCCTGCGCGCGTTCGTCAGCCGCTACGAGGTCGACCCGAACTCGCCGCTCGCGCACCAGGGCGGATCGTCAATCACGCAGCAGCTAGTTAAGAACCTGCTGCTCTCGCCCGAATATAGTTGGCGTCGCAAGCTGGCGGAAGCCTACATGTCCGTGATCCTTGAGACGCGCCTCAGCAAGCAGCAGATTTTCGCGCTCTACTGCAATCAGGTTTACCTCGGTCAGCACACGGGCTTCTCGATCAACGGCTTCGGCGAGGCGGCGCACGTCTATTTCAACAAGGACGTGACCGCCTTGACGCTCCCCGAATCCGCCTTCCTCGCCGGGCTCATCCGGAGCCCGAACCGCTACAACCCGTATCACAACTTGGAGACGGCGACGGCGCGCCGCAACCAAGTGCTCGACTCGATGGCTGAAGAGGGCGTCATCACGAAGCAGCAGGCGGAGGAGGCGAAGGCGGCGGAGCTGAAGGTCGCCCCGGCGCGCGGTCGCGTGGACACTTCGGAAGCGCCGTACTTCGTTGACTACGTGCAGAACCAGCTCGCCGACATCCTCGCCGACACGCGCGCCGCCGAGCACCTGAGAATCTACACGACCGTGGACATGGACTTGCAGCGCGCGGCGGTCGCGGCGGTGACGAAGCAGCTCGCGTCGCTCGACAAGATTTACGCGAAGAAAGTCCCGCCCGGGACGCTGCAAGCCGCGCTCGTCGCGATGGACGCCGACACGGGCGAGGTCGTCGCGATGGTCGGCGGTCGCGACTACGAGAAGTCGCAACTCAACCGCGCGACAGACGCCTTGCGCCAGCCCGGCTCGGTCTTCAAGCCGTTCGTCTATGCGACGGCGCTCAACACGGCGTTCGATCCAGTCCCGCGCGTCATCACCGCCGCGACGACGTACCAAGACGAGCCCAAGACCTTCACCTACGACAACCAGGAATACTCGCCCGGCAACTTCGCCGACGAGTACACGCATCAGCCCATGACGCTGCGCGACGCGCTCGTCCACTCGAAGAACGTCATCACGGTCGAGGTCGCGCTCGAGGTCACGATGGGGCGCGTGATGTCGCTCGCCGCGCGCGCGGGACTGCCGAAGCCGCCGCGCGCGTACCCGGCGATGGCGCTCGGCACAAACGAGGCGACGCCGCTGCAAGTCGCCTCCGCCTACACCTCGTTCGCGCGTCTGGGGACGCGCACGACGCCGACCGGCATCTCGCGCGTCACGACCGGAAGGGGCGCGACCATCGCCGCGCCCGTCGCGCAGAAATCGGACGTGCTGCGCCCGGAGATCGCCTACATCATGACCTCCTTCATGAAGGACGTGGTGAACCGCGGCACGGGAGCGCCCTTGCGTGCGCGCGGCTTCCGCTTCAACGTCGCGGGCAAGACCGGAACCTCGCGCGACGGGTGGTTCACGGGCTACACGCCGCACCTCGTCTGCGCCGTCTGGGTCGGCTTCGACGACGGCTCGCAGCTGGGCTTAACGGGCGCGCAGTCCGCGCTCCCGATCTTTTCGGACTTCATGCAAGCCGCGCTCAGTTCTCATCCCGAGTGGCAGGGCGACTGGCAAGTGCCCGCCGGCCTCGAAGAGGCGGCGATTGATCCGCGCACGGGTCTCCTAGCCTCGGCGGACGATCCGAACAAGCGCACGGAGCTTTTCGTCAGCGGCACGGCGCCGACGGTCGAGAGCACGGAGCAGCCCGACGAGAACGCGAACCCCGACGCGCCGCCGCCCGCTCAAACCTACGCGCCCGCGCCGCTGCCCACGCCGGAAGATTTGCCGCCGCCCGACATGACGCCGACTCCGCCGCGCGGGCGCACAGCGCCCCGCCTCGAAGGTCGCGGAGTCCAACAGCCCGACGGCACGACGCGCCTGCTCGGCACGATCACGCTCGACATAGACCCGACGACCGGCTTGATCGCCGTGCCCTCCTGCCCCGTCATCCGCTCCAAGACCTTCGTCATCGGCACGGAGC
>JAIVGV010000472.1 GCA_020201365.1 Acidobacteriota bacterium | reverse complement strand
CTCTCTCACTCCCGAAGCTACCCGGCGTCGTAACCGCGGACAGAGCAACGTCACGCGAGCCAGTGAGAGAGGTCACGACCGAGCATGCCCTGAAGCTCGATGATGTCTTCGCGATAGTCCTCGATCATCTGCCGGCGCAGTTCTGTGGGGAGCGGCGGCTTGGTTAAATTGTGACGGCGGAGGCGATCCCCGACGCGGCGCGACCAGCGCGCGGGAAGGAGCGGCTTGAAAAGATTCTTGACGGGGCGCGGCTCCGTCAGGAACGTTTGCAGCGCGCGGCTGCGCGGAATCTTCGACTCGTTGTGCCGGACGGACATGTCCGGGACGAAGGAGTCGTCAACGTTCAGGAAGCGGAAGATGTCTTGCATGAAGCCGGTGGGATCGCCAAGGTAGTCTTCATACAGGTAGATTCTGAGCTGCTCGCGCCTGAAGAGGTTAAAGTACGGTTTTAGTTGAGCGGCGTAGAAGCCCCTCCGCCGGTAATGCCAATGGTGGCTCCAGCCGTCCGAGATTCGTTGCTCCTCGGCGGCGAGGGCGGCGCGGAAGTTGAGACGCTCGAGCCCGTCGCGTCTCTTCATCTGAAATTGTGAGTAGGCTCGATCAGCCGGGTGGCGAAGAATGGCGATCAGTTTTGCGTCCGGGACGTGATGTCGTATGCGCTCGGCGGAGCGCGGGTAGTAGAGGTAGAGCGGGCTGGATTCGCCCCGCGCGGGGTAGTGCGCGCCCTGGGCGAAGCAGGCGCGGTAGTCCTCCAAGTTTTTAATGGCAGTTTCTATGTCCGCCTTGTCTCCGGGCCCGCGAAAGTCCGGCGGGCGGTCTTCAAACGGGAAGAATCGAAGCTCCTTCGGGGAGCTCATGTAAATCTGCGGGTGCTGTTTAAGGTATCGGTGGAGGGCGGTGGTGCCACTTTTGCCCGCGCCGATCACCAGGAAGGTAGGCATCGTCATGAACTCGTTCCGTTCCTCTCGGCTATATTGATATTCTTTAGGCGACTCGTAATATGTTCATCCATTCGACCATGGGGATCGACTCCGAGCGCCACCTGCGCGCCGAACAGACGGCCGCGGAGTTGCGCAGCAGCGCGGCGCGCGCGACGGGCGTCGTCCTGCTCTCGCAGGGCTGTAAGTTCGTACTGCTCTTCGGCGTCAACATCATTTTAGCACGGCTGCTGATGCCCGAAGATTTCGGGCTGGTGGCGGTGGTCACGAGTATCATCGCCGGCTTCTCCCTCTTCAACGACCTGAGCCTGCCGATGGCGACCGTCCAGCGCCACGAAATCAACCACGAGCAGGTCAGCCTGCTCTTCTGGATCAATACCCTCTGGGGCTGCGCGCTCGCGGCGGCGGCCGCCGCCGCCGCGCCGCTGTTCGCAAGGCTCTACGGCGAGCCGCGCCTGACGCCGATAATCTTGGTGCTCTCAATCACATTCATCGCCTTCGGAGTCGGGAGCCAGCACCGCGCGCTACTCAAAAGGCGGATGCGGTTTACCGCGATTGCCGTCACCGAATTCATCGCCATAGTGCCGGGCGTCGTCATCGCCCTCGCGCTGGCGCGGCTCGGGTTTCGCTACTGGGCGCTGGTCTACATGAGACTCGCGATCGGCGTCTTCACCACGCTCGGCGTGTTACTCACTTGCGGCTGGCGACCGGGGCGTCCGAGGTGGTCGGCACAAGTACGCCCGCTGCTGACCTTCGGGTCGCATCTGACGGGACTCAGTGTGCTGGCTTTTTTAACGCGCTACGCCGACAACCTGATCATCGGCTGGTACAGCGGCGAGCGCGCGCTGGGTTTCTACTACAAGGCTTACCAGATGCTTCTGGTGCCGTCGCAACAATTCGGCGCGCCGCTCTCGAGCGTGGTGATCCCGACGCTCAGCCGCCTGCAACTCGACCCGCCGCGCTTCGTCGCGTACTACCGCCGGAGCATTCTCCTGTCGGCGGCGATCGGGATGCCCCCGATCGCCTTCCTCTTCGTCAGCGCCGGTTGGGTCGTGCCGCTGCTCCTCGGAAACCAGTGGGCGGAGAGCGTGCCGCTCTTCCGTGCGCTCGCCGTCGCCGCCTTCATCGCCCCGCTCGACTCAGGCTCGGCGTGGGTCGTCGTCCCGCTGGGGCGACCCGACCGCCAGCTCAAGTGGAGCCTGTTCGCCACGCTCCTCACGCTCGCCGGCTTCGTCGTCGGCGCACGCTGGGGCGCCTTCGGCGTCGCGCTCAGCTTCAGCCTGTGCCGCGCCGTCTTGCTGGCTCCGAAGTTGATGTACGCCTGCGCGGGGTCGCCCGTGCGTTGGGCGGAGGTCTTCCGCACGGCGTCGCACCCGGCCTTCGCCGCCCTCGCGGCGGCGGCGCTGCTCTTCGCGCTGACGCGGCAGTTCCCCTTCGCCGCCCGCGGCGTCGGGGGACTCGCGGCGAGTGGCTTCTGTTTCGGACTGATGTATATTGGCGTCTGGCTCGTGTTACCGGGCGGTCGCCGGACGCTCAAGAGCTTGGTCGGACTGGTTCGCTACCTCCGGTAATAGAGTTAAGTCAGAGTCAGAGACCCGAAGCCTCTCACGCCGCCCGAATCTTACGCCCCGTGACAAGCTCGAAGACAAACGCCAGGCGAATCAGAGTCGGGATAGTCGCCAACGAGTTCTTCCACCATGAGCTCGGCGGGATGGGCGGTTTCGGCTGGGCAGCGCGCCAAGCCGCGCGACTCTTCGAGAAACACCCCGAGCACGGCTTCGAAGCGGTCTTCCTCAACAGGACTCTGCCGCCGGCGGGCGACGGAGGTCACACGCGCGCGCACGACACGCCGCTCGTCACGCGCAGCGGCGGGCGCCTGTCGGGCTTGGGGAGCGTCAGGGCGGCGCGCCCCGACCTGCTTTTGATGATCGACTACCGCCCCGGCTATCGCTTCTTCGCGGGCGTGCTCCCGCGTACGCCGATCATCGTCTGGGTGCGCGACCCGCGACCGCCGGAGGAAGTGAGGAGGGTTCACACCCTCCGCATCCCCGGCGCGGAGGGCGCGCGCCCGCAGGGCATCGCCCCGATAGACTGCACTTCGCTCGGCAAAATCGTGCGCGCCTCGCGCCTGCTCGCGCGACCCGTTCTCTTCGCGGCTACGACCCCGTGCCTCGCCGCGAAGGTGCGGGACACTTACGACGTGACGCCGCCCGAGGTCTTCTCCCTGCCGAACCCCGTAGAGCCCCGCCCGGGCGAAGTCGTCAAGAGCGAACGCCCGCGCGTCGTCTTCCTCGGACGCCTCGACCCCATCAAGCGCCCCTGGCTGTTCGCGGAGCTGGCGGCGCGCTTCCCCCGCGTCGAATTTCTTTTCATGGGGCGGAATCACTTCAAGGGCGAGGGCGCGTGGAAGCCCGAGGGGCTGCCCCCGAACGTGCGGCTGCTCGGGCACCTGGACGGCGAGGAGAAGGTGCGAACCATCTCCTCCGCGTGGGCGCTCGTCAACACGTCTATCGCGGAGAGCCTGGCGGTCAGCTTCCTCGAAGCCTTCTCCTGCGAGACGCCCGTCGTCAGTTGCGTGAATACCGAAGACGTGGTCTCGCGCTTCGGCGCTTACGTCGGTCGCTTCGACGGCGACGGTCGCGACTCACTGCAGCGCTTCGCCGAAGCCTTAGACCGGCTGCTGCGCGACGCCGAGACGCGCACGAGGTTGGGCAGAGAGGGGCGCGCGTGGGTCGAAGC
>JAIVGV010000176.1 GCA_020201365.1 Acidobacteriota bacterium | reverse complement strand
GCGATGAGTTCCTCGACCGCGGCGGCTTCGTCCTGTTCGACGACTCCGCCGACGGCTCGGGCTGGGAGGTGTGTGACCTCGTGAAGGAGATCGAAGCAGCCGGCAAGTACGAGGTGGTGATTAAGAACCCTAATTATCTCTTCAAAAAAAAGTAGCGTTGAAGCTGGGAAAGGGTTGGGGACTTCATTGCTGGATTGGGCAGATGTCCGGATGGTCGTGACGGGCGGCGGCGGTTTCGTCGGCTCTTTTTTGATCGAGCGCCTGCGCGAGCGCGGCTGTCGAGAGTTGTTCGCGCCGCGCTCCTCCGAGTTCGATCTGCGCGACCGCGACGAGATCGTGCGGCTCTACCGCGAGGCGCAGCCCCAGATCGTCATCCACCTCGCCGCGGTCGTCGGCGGCATCGGCGCGAACCGCGCGAACCCCGGTCGCTTCTTCTACGACAACGCCATCATGGGCATCCAGCTCATGGAGTACGCACGCCGCGCGGGCGTCGAAAAGTTCGTCGCATTGGGGACGATCTGCGCGTACCCGAAATTCGCGCCCGTGCCGTTCAGAGAAGAAGACCTGTGGGACGGCTACCCGGAAGAGACGAACGCGCCCTACGGTCTCGCCAAGAAGATGATGCTCGTGCAGGCGCAAGCCTACCGACAGCAGTACGGCTTCAACGCCATCTACCTGCTGCCCGTCAACCTCTACGGCGCTCGCGACAATTTCGATCTCGAAACCTCGCACGTCATCCCCGCGCTCATACGGAAATGCGTGGAAGCGAAAGAACAGGGGCGCGGCGAGATCGTCTTGTGGGGCGACGGCACGCCGACGCGCGAGTTCCTCTACGTCGAGGACGCGGCGGAAGGCATCCTGCTCGCCGCCGAGCGCTACGACGGCGCGGAGCCGGTGAATTTGGGGACGGGCGAGGAGATCGCCATACGCGATCTCGCCGAGATGATCGCCGCGGAGGTGGGCTTCGCGGGGCGCATCGTCTGGGACGCGAGCAAGCCGAACGGCCAGCCGCGACGCGGGCTCGACGTGAGCCGCGCCGAAAAATATTTCGGCTTCCGCGCCGCGCACCGCCTGCGCGACGGCATCCCGAAGACCGTCGCGTGGTTCATGTCGCACCGCGACGAGCTGCGCGAGATCACGTTCGGGCAAGCCGGAGCCGCGCGTTGAGCGAAGTGTCTGAAGTGGACGAAGTGAGTGAAGCGACTGAAGCGGCTGAGGCGGCTGCGACGGGCGGGCGCGCCGCGCCGACCGCGACGCGCGCCGTGCGGCTTTGCGATCTCCCCGCGCCGCCCGCCGGGCGCGAGGGCTGGCCCTGGACTGTGGAGACGCCGCCGCCGCCAGCGTCGCCGCGCGGCGGCGGCGAGTGGCTGCGCGTGAGCGTCGTCACGCCGTCCTACAACCAGGGTCGCTTCCTCGAACAGACCGTCCGCTCCGTGCTGCTGCAGGGCTACCCGAACCTCGAATACATCGTCGTTGACGGCGGGAGCACCGACGAGAGCGTCCGCGTCATAAAGAAGTACGAAAAGTTTTTGGCGCACTGGGAGAGCGGGCGCGACCGCGGGCAGAGCCACGCCATCAACAAGGGCTTCGCGCGCTCGACCGGCGAGATCATGTGCTGGCTCAACTCGGACGACTACTTCCTGCCGGGCGCGCTGCGCGCCGTCGCCGAGGCGCTCGCCGACGGCGCGGGCGCCGACGCCGTCGTCGGTCACTGCGTGCAGGTTTACGCGGACGGGCGCGCGCCGGTCGAAGGCAAGGGGGAGTTCGAGAGCCTGACGCGGCTGCTGGAGTTCTGGAAGGGCTACCGGATGCACCAGCCCTCGATCTTCTGGCGGCGCAAGGTCTTCGAGCGCGTCGGCTACCTCGACGAGAGCCTGCACCTGACGATGGACTTCGACTACTGGGCGCGCGCCGCGCGCCACTTCCCGTTCGCCAACGTTGACCGCGCGCTCTCGTGCGCCACCTACCACGACGACGCCAAGACGGGCGACGGCTTCGCGCGATACCGGCGGGAACTCCGGCGCACGGCGGCGCGCTACTTCCCGCCCGCCTACACGCCCGCCCACTGGCGGCTCAGGGCTTCGATGATCAAGCACCTCGATCTCCTGCCGCTCGCCGCGCGCCTGCGCAACTCCTTCGCCTACCGCGCGGGTCGCGCGCGCCGCCTGCTCGCCGGGGGGAGCCGCTGACGCCGCAGCCGCGCCGCCGCGCCGCGAGTCTTCCGCCGCCGCCGCCAACGATCCTATGCCGCACCTCGTCAGCGTCGTCATGCCCGCCTACAACGCGGGCGCGTACATCGCGGAGTCAATCCGCTCCGTGCTCGCGCAGACTTACGAGACTTGGGAGTGCGTCGTCGTGGACGACGGCTCGGCGGACGACACGGCTCGCGTCGCGCGCGGCTTCGCCGACGCCGACCCGCGGATCAGGGTCGTCTCGCGAGCGAACGGCGGGCAGGCTGCCGCGCGCAACACCGCGCTCAAACACGCCCGCGGCTCGCTCGTCGCCTTCCTCGACGCCGACGATCTCTGGCTGCCCGACAAGCTGCGCCTGCAACTCGACGCGCTCGAAGCGGCGCGCGCCGACGTCGTCAACAGCGACGGCTACTTCTTCTCGGACGAAGAGCCGGAGCGCGAGGCGGGCGAGTTTTCAATCGTGCCGGGAAGGACTGAGGGCGCGCAGATGTTCCGCCTCCTCTTCGAGTTCAACCGCGTCGCCACGCTCTCTGTTCTGGCGCGCCGCGCCGCGCTCGACGCGGTCGGGTTGTTCGACGAGGATCGCCGCTACCAGAACTGCGAGGACTACGATCTCTGGCTGAGGATGGCGCGCGGCGGGGCGATCTTCTACGGCATGACCGAGAAGCTGATGCGCTACCGCCGCCACGCGGGCGCGACGACGCACGAGGCGAGCCGACTCCTGAAGCCCATGCTCGCCGTCGTCCTCAAGCACGCCGACGCGCCGTCGCTCGACGCGGCTCTGGTCAAGCGGAGGATCAGGGGGCTCTACCGCGAGCTGGTCTCGGCGCTCGTCGCCGAAGGGAGGATCGCGGAGGCGCGCGCCTCGATGCGCGAGTTCGCCGCGTGGGACAGGGGCGCGCTCGCCACCGCCGCGCAGCGCCTGCTGCTGCGCCTGCTGCCGCGCCACTACAACTACCTGAGCCGCGAGTGCGTCTATCGCGTCGAGTGGCACGCCGCCGCCATCGCCGGCAAGTTGAAGCGCGCCTGAGCCGCGCCTTAAACTTCCCGCCGTCGCCGCCGTCTGGTCGTCGTCGCCCTGATCGTCATCGTCGCCGCCGTGTCCACGCCGCCTAACAACAGCCCCCGCCCGCTCGTCGGCGTCGTCATCCCGGCGTACAACTTCGCGCACCTCGTCGCCGAGACGCTCGACAGCCTGCGCGCGCAGACCTACGAGAATTGGGAGTGCGTCGTCGTGGACGACGGCTCGACCGACGCGACAGCCGAGACGGTGGCGCGCTACATGGAGCGCGAGCCGCGCGTGCGCTACGTCCGGCAGGAGAACCAGAGGCAAGCCGCCGCGCGCAACACGGGCTTGCGCCACAGCGCGGGCGACTACTTCCAGTTCCTCGACGCGGACGATCTGATCGAGCCGGGAAAGTTCGCGCGGCAGATCGAATTCTTGGAAAGACACGCCGACGTGGACATCGTTTACAGCGGCGTGCGCT